>CAZECX010000050.1:0-23858 GCA_964510965.1 uncultured Nitrospina sp.
ATGAATTGTCAATTATTGACGTAATTACAGATTCATCATCGCTGATAGCAGTAATCATTAGTATCAATGGAGTTGATTCGACCTCCGCTCTCACTCTTTGAATAAGAGTAATTCCATCCATCTCGGGCATCATCCAGTCTGTCAAAAGCGCATCAAATTTTTCATCACGCAAACGTTGCAAGGCTTTGGCACCATCTGGAACCACCTCAACCGAGTGTTCATTTTTCTTCAAAATATTTTCCAGAAGACGCGCATTATCCAGATCATCTTCGGCAACAAGAATTCTCATCTAAATTTTCCCGTAAATTTAATCAAAAAACATCCTTGTTTCTTGTCTACTCCACCTGAACACTTCTGATATAATAGTGAAAAGTCCAAAAAACAAAGCCCGCACAAAATGATTTTATCACGTTTCCGATTTATCTCAGCTTATCTTATCTTGTTTTTCTTCTGCACTCCAACCATTGCAAAAGGCTCTATTACAAACGCACTGATAGAAAAAAAATTAGGTAATATCGTAAAGTTACCGAACTCCGAAATAGATCTTTTCGAAACCTTGCTCCTTATATCCAGACATTGGGATCCGTCCCTGCAAACCCAGCCACTCCGGCAGGAAATTACCAACTTGGTCACAAATATAAAAAAAGATTTACCAGGCGATGCCAAGACAATAATCCGCTCCTTGCGTCATGCCATCCACACCAAGGGTGGATACCGATATACCGAGCAGGTAGATGCAAGAGGAATTCCCATAAACAATGAAGAACTTTTTCTACATGGAATGCTGAAAACGAAAAAAGGGTATTGTATGAACCTATCCCTTCTTTATCTGATTTTGGGGCAAAAATTGAATTTACCAATTTTTGGAGTTCCCCTGCCAAATCATTTTTTCGTTCGTTACGAAAAAGGGGGCAACCAAATCAATATTGAAGCAACTGAAATGGGAACATCTTTTCCCGACAGTTTTTATCGCCAGCGATACCTCCCCTCTTCCGAAAAAGGAGGCTCCTATTTTCTAAGCAACTTGAACACCAGACAAACTCTGGGCGCTTATTTCTCGAATGTAGGGATGGTTTATTACCAAAACCAAAAAACCGAGAAAGCAGTTTTTTATTTAAAGTTGTCTACTGAAATCAATCCACGTTCAATAGACGCACAAAACAATCTGGCTAACATTTATTCTGAACAAAAAAACTTTAAAAACGCAATACAACATTACAATTTAGCCTTAAAAGCCTCTCCTGGAAATGTATCTACACTCTTCAATTTGGGTCTGGCGTATGAAGATAATGGTAACGTCGACGCAGCAATCGAAAGTTTTATACAGGTTGTTCAAATAAACAGTTCATTTGCACCCGCGCACCAAAGACTCGCCAATCTATTCTTGAAAAACAATCGTATTATTTCGTCCTTGTTGCATTTGAAAGCACTCGCCAAATTACAACCTCAAAGCATCCAAAATAAAATTAACATCGCCAATGCTTTCGGTAAATTGGGACAACACCCTCTGGCCATTCAAACCCTGGAAAGCATGAAAAACCGATTCCCCGGCAACGAAAAAATCCATGCCGGACTGGCAGAAGCCTATTATCGAATGAATGATTTTTCCCATGCTACAGAACAATATCGATACCTCATTGACCAAAACCCCAATGATTTAAAAAACTATATCCAGTTAGGCTGGACTTATTATCGAACGGATGAGCTTGCAATGGCTTCTGCCTGGACACTGCGAGGATTAAAGATAAGTAAAGGTTCAGGAAACTTAACCACACTGGCTATGATGAACCTGGGATTTTACTCCCTGCTGCAAAAACAGTATGCCGATGCGAAAAACTGGTATCGAAAAGTACTGAACGGCAGTCCCCCAGATATAGCAGAAAGTTTGATTGCAGACATTCAATCTGCGACTCATTCAAAACGAGCCGATTTAAAATTTTTTTCCGGATGGATTTACTCGGAAGCAAAACAAGCTGAAAAAGCGAAGTCGTTTTTACAGTCCTATCTCGCTCTCGAAGCAAACGGAAAATTTTCTGATGAAGCGAGATCCCTGTTAAAAGCCTATGGAATTAAAGATGCTCTATTTTTCAAAATAACATCCAATTCCTCGACAAAAAATTCGCTGCCTCCAGAAATGGTGCTTGTTCCTTCAGGGATTTTCAAAATGGGATTGAACAATGGTCTGGATGACGAAGGGCCCGAGCATCGCGTTTTTCTGGATGATTTTTACATCGATAAATATGAAGCCTCTGCAAAAGATTTTTCCACCTTTTTGAATATCAGCAGCAATAGAAAAGGCTACTATCTCGACAATAAATTTGGGACTCTGATATTTAACGGTAAATTCCAGCCACGATCCGGACTGGAAAATTTTCCTATCAACAACGTCACCTGGCAGGCAGCTCATGACTATTGCAAATGGAAGGGCAAACGTCTGCCTTCAGAAGCTGAATGGGAGAAAGCAGCAAGAGGTGAAAACAGCAATACTTTTCCCTGGGGTAATCAGGCGCCTTCTCCAAAACTCGCCCGTTATCATCAGACCTGGACTAAGGAAATCAAACATAAAGTTTTCGCCCCAGTAGACACCTTCGATGAAGGCAAAAGTGCATATGGACTTTATAATATGGCCGGAAACGTTAAAGAATGGGTGGACGATTGGTATGATCGCGAGTATTATAAGGATATAGACGAATATGCAAACCCGAAAGGGCCAATTGGTGGAGAGTTCAAGGTCGTCCGCGGTGGATCATGGCGCGATCTGAAAGGTTTTATTTACTCTTCATTTCGCAACAACGGTAACCCTAAAAGCAGAATGGATGATTATGGGTTCCGTTGCGCTCGTAGCTCATCCCCCAATTCCGGACCAAAAAAAATGACCCGCCTGCTGGTCCCTGAATTGTCAGGTTCCTGGTTTTTCAGGTTGAATCGGAGCACCTCCGAGGGTAATTTTTAATATCATAAATTGGCAGACAAACAATTTCTCGGCTCAATGAGCCATTGCTAGCTGTCTAAAGGTAAGTTGAATGATTGGTGCAATTGAAATACTAATTATCGCGGTAATTTTCGGCATCATCTACGGTCGCGATGCCATCGATAAAACGTTCAGGAAGTCGGCAAACGAAGGCGTTGTAGAAAGCATGGCCGGGGACTTGAAAGAGTACTACGAAGAAGACCCTAAACGAATGGTCAAACTGGGTGTCTTCATTGTATCGGCAGTCGCTTTTTTAGTTACGGGAGCTTATTGGGCTATCACCCGTACTGATTTCCTGAAAATGATCGGACTCGATCAATAATTAAATCCATTATCCCTTACATGAACATAGGGATCGCCGCCTTTTAAAGATTTACCACCCACAATCTCCCCAACATACAAAATATGATCACCGGCCTGCATGGAATGAACCACTTCACATTCAAGGTAGGAAACCGCATCACTCAAAATCCGTATACCCTCGATACCCTTTCGGGTTTTCACACCTTTAAAAATATCTTCAGGCGGACGGCTGAAATGCTTGAGCAAAGTCATATCGTCTTTAGGAAGAACATTAACGATGAAAGCATCCGACGCCTCAACCAAAAGCCGAGCCGATCGCAAAGTCGCCAGCGCAATGGTTACTGCGGGAGGATCAAAAGAACATTGATTCACCCAGCTGGCCAATACCGCATCTTCCTTGTCTTCACATTTGGCAGTCACCACATACAATCCACTGACAACCCTTCCCAGGGCCTTCCCAACCTGTTTCTTGTTTTTCACTAAAATCTCCCAGTATTAAACCAGAGTTGTTGAATCTGAATTACCAACGTTACTTGGAACAAACTGAATTGTATTCCCGTAATACCTCCACCAGTTTTTCACGCGGAAGAATCCCCTTTTCCACCAGAAGGTTTCCCAATAAATCATTGGTGGTAGTTTGAGACTCAACCAGTTCCTCTACCTGCTGCTGATTGAGCAATCCCATCTCCAAAGCTATACCGCCAAAATCATTGGCATCCCGCACTCTTTTCCTTTGTTCCGTCAACACCTTAAATAAGTCTTTGGAATCCAACAAACCTTTTTGAACGGCCATTTGCCCCATGGGCATTTTATTTTGCTGCTGCTCATCCAGAGCAGAAACCAATTCTTCTTCCTTGACCAACCCCTGATTCAATAAAAATTCTCCAAACAACATAATGCTTCTCCGTTATTTAGTGGTCATTCCAAAAACCCCATCCCAGTCATCAGGAGGAGGCTGAGCCTGAAACGTAATACAACGCTCGAAATAAGTCAACGAGGGCCCATCGTCTTCATTTATCGCCAGCACCCTTTCAAAACATTGGATGCTTTCTTCCCATTTTCGGTTGCGATAATGATTGAGTCCATCGTTAAAAACCGGGAGAATTTCTTTCATTTGTCCATTCAACTCCCCCTTCTTTGAAAGAACCTCGTAAATATTGACCGGTTCCTTTTTACCGACAACCCGAATCAAATCCAGCTCGCGGACTTCTATATCTTCTTTGACTTGCTGATAAGTGGATTCGCTGATCATAGTATAAGTCCTATACTGTTTATTTACACCCTCTAAACGCGCGGCGAGGTTAACTGAATCTCCCATCATGGTGTAATCCATGCGACTTTTGGACCCCATATTCCCGACAACCATGGGTCCCGTATTGATGCCAATACGCATGAACAATTCGTGCTTGCCCTCCTTTTTCCAGCCCTCACGAAGCTCGGCGAGACGCTGTTGCATTTCCAGGGCTACAAGGCAGGTGCGGCGGGCATGGTCTTGATGAGGAATGGGGGCGCCAAAAAAAGCGATGATGGCATCGCCCTCAAACTTATCCACCGTCCCCTCATATCTCATAATGATGTCCGTCATCTCCGTCAGGTAATGATTCAAAAGATCTACCAGCTCCTCCGGTTCCAGATTTTCAGATATCGTTGAAAAGCCCGCAACATCCGAAAAAAAAGCGGTCAACTCTTTTCGTTCTCCCCCGAGTTTCAATAATTTGGGATTATCCATCAACTGGTCGACCACTGCCGGTGCCAGATATTGACTGAACGCGCCTTTGATAAACCTTTTTTCCCGTTCCTCAAAACCAAATTTAAAAACAGTGACCCCGGAATACACAAAAATCTGTGTAAAAACAGGATAGATCGTATTCACCCACAACCCCTTTTGCGTAAACAAAAAATAATCCGCACCCAGGTAACTGCCAACCCCAAGCAAGAGCATGCCAGCCATTGCATAAGCCTTAAAGTAAATCGATATAAAACCCAGAATAATTCCAGAAACCAAGATTATCCCAAAGTCGAGGAGATGCAGCCAGTTCGTGGGACGCACAATGAAGTCCTGCTGAATCAGATTCTCGATAATATTCGCGTGCACCTCCACACCCGGAAAAAGCGGACCGTAAGGCGATGTTTTTATATCATGGAGGCCCGCCGCCGTGCCACCGACCAGAATAATTTTCCCCTCCAGCTCCTTTTTTCCTATCTTGCCATCGAGCACTTCAGACGCCGTGTAATGCGTGAAAGTGAATGCAGGCCCATAATAATTGATTAAAAAATCGCCCTTCCCCGAGATTGGAAACACACTCTCGCCCAATTTCAACTCATCAACTCCAAACGGCGCAATGCTAACTGACATATTAAGCCGGGTTGCTTCGCGAAGCATCTGCAAACTAAACGGTGGAAAAAAATTTTCTCCCAACTGCATGACCATCGGCACCCAGCGCACCACCCCATCCACTTCAGCCACATATGAAAAATAACCCACACTGTTCGCTGCGTCGACAAACTTCGGCAGACTGAGACCCGCCGATTTCATCACCCTTAAGGAAACCTGGTCCTCCGGTTTATCAAATCGCTGAACAATTGGGAATTCAGAAAAATCCAGCAACTCTATCTGCTTTGAGGTTAATTTTTCGGCCTTGACACCCAACATGTCTTCTTCAGTATGAACATAATAACCCAGCACTACTTTTTCAGACTTCAAGATGGCTTCCGCGAACAAACGGTCCGAGTCGCCGACCTCATGCATCCATTGCATCAAATTTTCCGAATCGATATTGGTGAGGTCCTTTTTCTTTATTGCCTCTTGAACCGATTGAAAAGGAACATAGCTGTCGGGTTCTGGAAACAAAACATCAAAACCAATCACCGCCGCCCCGACGCCGCTGATTTTATTAACAAGGTCCGCCATGTAGGTCCGTGGCCAGGGCCACCGGCCTTTTTCTTTGAGACTTTTTTCATCGATCGCGACAATCGCCACTTGATCGGTAATGGGTCGTTTACCGCGGGCGCGGATTTTGAAATCGTAACTTTTGAGTTCCAGAAGGTGAAAAAACTGAAGGTCGAGCGTGTAGATATAGAGCGAAGCCAAGGTCAGGGCTATGGCAACCGTAAATGAATTGATCCAGTTCTTTTTCATGCGATAAGGAAATAAATTTTAAGAAACTGAGCATATCTTAACCCATTGTTAGCCTCTGATGTACCCCTTTGGGGCATGAAGTTGAATGTGGAATACCACAAACACGGATGCTCATTTCCAAAACTTATTTTCATAATCAATCAATGTGTGCGTGCTTCCAAAATCAATAAATTATTGGTTTAACCAAAAAACCAAAAACAAATAATCTTTTGTCCGTGTCCATCGGTATTCACCGGTGGTTCAAAAGATTTTAAGAGTTTTGTTTATCATGAGGTACAGCCGGTATCCGTTTCTTCGGTAGGATCGGCAGCGGTTTCTGTAAAGATATCTCCTCCTCCTCCGCCTTCGTTGCCGCCTTCTTCACCGCCACCCTGTCCACCCGCTTCGAATTCACTGGTAAACTCGGAATCGCCATCTTCAGTGCCGCCCTCAGTGCCCCCTTCTTCGCCACCCTCTGTACCGCCCTCTGTACCGCCTTCTTCACCGCCTTCACCCTCTTCGCCTTCGCCTTCCGTTGCTGGACCCCCGGTTTGAACTTTGATCAATGTCTTCAGTGCGGAGCTGGGGCCAATGGGTGCCAGCACCAGATTCTGAATAGCTTGAAGTGTTCCTGGCTTCAATGGTTTTACCGTTGGAGGACCCCCCAAAGGAATCGTACCTTGTGTCATGGGTCCCATAGCCACTTCATTGTTTCCCTGTGTCTGTGCAAAGAAATCCACCGCTTCACTGTAGGCAGCGGTTGAGAAAACAGGATCAGAACCATTCCAGTCCGACTTTTGTTCCAGTCCCACGCTGGGGTCACTGTTGCTGATGAGTACGGTGCCTGCCTGATTGGCGATGAGGGTTTTGGTTTTACTGGAGCTGACATAACCCTGGGTGCCCCTGGCTGCAAGGTTGCCGGTGGGCGACACAATTCGGAACGAAGATTTTTTATTCTTTTGCGATTTGTTAACGATGTACATGGAAAGACCATGCGCCACGTTGATGACCCCTTGCCTGAGTTTGTCTTCAGGCTTATATAAATAAGATTCGACGGACATCCGGGTTCTGGGTCCCAGGGCCATCAGGCTTTTATCTTCAAAGAGTATTTTGAGGCGGCTTTTTCTTCCGGTTCGGTAGGTATCTTTTATGTAAACGGGCTGATTCTTTTTTATCTGCTGCCAAGATTCCGCGGCGACTTTTTTAACATCGCCCTTTTCAACCTGAGCTACAGGTTCGCTGACTAAAATTTCAACGAAGCCTCTGAGGCCAATGATTTTGCCAATCGGTTTTTCCTGGGCCCAGGCATGCAGGGGAAAAAATATTCCCACTAAAAAGCATAAAAAAATTCCATTTCTAATTTTTATTGGCATGCCTTTTCTCCCCAAAAGCCATAATAACCATTCCCCTTTCAAAGAAGGAAAAATGGTTTATGTAATTGTAAGTTAGGTCAACCTGATAAACAATAGGAACACATATAATATTCTTTTAGTTACAATTAGTTACGATTATACAGAGGTTTTCAAACCGCTCGTTTATTAAAAAATCCGCACTTCGTAATTAAGAAATTTAAGAAAACTTAATAGCTGATCAAGCCGCTCAGTAAGATCGTTCCGAAACTGCTATCCGAGGGAGGTATTTTATGCATGACGGGTACCCCATATACCAAGGAAAAACTGGTCGACACAGAAGACTCATTCTTTTTGGGGACATTGATTTTGAATCCAAATCCTGCTCCCGTGAGGCCTCGATGTCTTTCCCCCGGCTCATTATCTTCTATAAACACTTTTCCATGATCGATGAACGCAAGCATTGTGACCATTTTATCAAAGGAAGGCCAACCTTTATTGGCAACCGGGAACTTCCACGGCCATGGCATATTGTATTCCAATGAAAAAGTATAACCGTGGTCACCGGAATTCTCGGAAATCGGGTAACCGCGAACGGTGCCCGCCCCACCAATAGCTGTCTGGTCGGGTGACAATACCCTGGCCGATGCGAACTGGCCTCCCGCTTTCATAATAAAATAACCTGGTATTTTTTTATGAAGGATACTTGCATTTTGATAGCGGGTCAGGCTGGTGGTGAAAATAGTTACATCGCCCTGCCCTTTGGTTCTAGAGTTCAGAAACCCTCCCGTATCCGTTTCGGAAAATCCGGTTTTAGCCGTGAAATCAAAAAAATTCCTGCCCATGTACGGGTCACTATAATTTCCACCGATTCCGAGATAAATATCGAATAACCTGTCGTCGCTGGTTTTTTTCTCTCTTTGTTTATTTGTATAATTTCTTGCCTCCATTCCACCTTTAACAAACAGACGCGCTGTTCTTGATCGGTGCAAGGGATGAGAAGCTTCCGCAGAAAAAATTTGCGAAGAACCCCCAGAGCTAAGAATCTTAAGCTCTTCTCCCAGGTTTTGCTCGGAATGCGTGAACGAAACTTTTACTGTGGTTCCCCGATTGGTTACGGGAAACAAAAAGGACGGATTAAAAAAGTCTTGTCCATCTTCCGACTGAACCACACGAAAAGAAAACTGGTCGCCGAGTTTAAACAGGTTGGCTACCGTAGCGGTGGTCCCAAATCGAACCGGCCCCGTGAACCGGGAACCAAAATTATCCGCATCCACACTGACGGTGTAGGGTCGAGTTTCAGTCACCTGGAGAAGCAGATCCGTTGTGCCGGGAAGCTCTCCGGGCCGCAGCACGGATTTCACGGTAACCCCCATCAAGCTGTTTAATTCCAACAAGACTCTTTCCAAAGCCGACTCGTTTAAAACTTCTTCATCACGAAGAGAAATCATTCTCTGAGTAAATTGTTCGGAGGCAATGATTTTGTTGCCCGCTACTTTAATCTTCCCTAATTTCCCCTCCACCACCTGCATGGTGACCACACCATTTTCAATTTCCTGTGCCGGAATAAACGACCTCGCTAAAAAATAGCCCTGTACAGCGTAAGCGGCGGTGACCTCATTGGCGTACAAGGTGAGTACACCTAAAGTCACCTCTTCTCCTTCTCCTAAATCTACAAGCGGGGCGAGTTCTTCGGTACTAATTAATGTATTTCCTGTGATTTTAATTTCACGGACAAAAAATTTCGGACCCTCCCCCGCATCAACCAGCTCACGACTGTCTTCAATTTTGATATCCGGAACTTTTTCAGGAGGCGGGGGTGCAAACTCCGGGCGGGATTCTCGAAGTTGCCTTTCAAGAATACCGGGATCTGTGGACTGGCAAAATCCGTTAACAGCAGAAAATAAAATGACCGTACCCACCAGGATGCAAGTAAATAAATAAGGAAAGAAAGAGAATTTATTTTTAGCGGTCATAATTCTTTGGTTCAATTGAAAACTAAGGGGAAAAGTCTCCCCATTTAAGCATTTAAAAAATAAAACTTAGAATTATAACCTTTTTATTACAGCAAAAAAAAATCCCCTTCCAGCATTCTGGAAGGGGAGAAAATTAACTAAATGAAATCAACCGGTTATTACCTGTTCGCGCTTTAAAAATCTCCTTCTTTTATTCGGAACACATCTGGGTCCAGGGGTTTTTCGATATAGGATAAAGTTAGCGCAATATCTTCGCCTGCTTTTTTATCTCCTTCGGCTTTTGGGTTGCTCAATAATAATCTTGCGGCTCTTCCTTTACGATCCTTGCCCTGAAAAACCAGAATGACTCCTTCGCCAAGTTGCGCATTGAGGGCAAACCCTTCTTTTTGATATTTTTTCTGAGCGAAATGATTGCGCAATTGGTTTGCGGTTGCAACTACAGCTTCTGCATTTGGATTTTTCGTGACCGGTTTTCCCCAAATAACATTGATGTGAATCAATCGCTTGGATTTATAACCCATGATATAGAAAACTTTTGCGGTTCCACTTTCCGGCAATAACCTTTTTACTTCGATTCCCAATGTGACGGTTTTCTCATTTGGATGAACTTTTCTGGAAATTTGTTTTTTTCCTATTCCAAAATCCTTCTTGATGGATTTAATTACATCTCGTTCGGTCATTCCAAATTGGGCAGATCGGAAACCGTTTACAACAGCCCATTTTTGCGAAGCACTGGCTCCGTCATCGGGTTTTGCCAAACTGGTTCCGGCAAAAAACAAACCACTCATCATTAAGGAAAGAAAAATTACAATTGGCTTCACTGGATTCATCCCAGGCATCTTTAAATCTCCTATTTGTCTACAGTTTTCAAAACCAAGGCTACGCGCCGAGCGGGATTAAAATAACCCCTTATTTATCATACACCTACATATCTATGGGTGCAACCTCCGGACTGTCACAACCCTGTTAAAATTGTATCGGTTTTGCACTCAAAACGCTTGATATCCAACTCACTCTATTAACAAGAATTAATCCAACGACCGGGTATCGGGTTTTGGCATTTCGGGCAGCAGCCACCTTTTAAACAGTTTGAAACGACCCGAAACCCTATTCTTTCGATAAGAAGTTCATTGCAGTTGGGGCAATAAGTGCTTTCTGTATTTTTTACTTTTCCCGGAAGATTACCGGCGTAAACGAAATTTAATCCGGCTTCTTTTCCATACTTGTACGCCCGCAATAGAGTTTCTACCGGAGTTTTTTCCCGATCCGTCATTTTATAATCAGGATGAAAAGCTGTCACATGCCAAGGAATATCTTTTGAAATCCCTGCTATGAATTTCGCGATTTCAGCAGTTTCTTTGTCGGAATCGTTATAATCAGGAATCAACAAGGTGACTAGTTCCAACCAAATTCCCATCTCGTGCACTACTTTTATGGTTTCCAGCACCGCATCCAGATTGCCCCCCAACCTTCGATACTCCTTTGGTGAAAAACTTTTTAAATCTATTTTCATCAGGTCTACCCATGGACGAATGTATTCCAGGACTTCAGGGGTGCCATGTCCGTTCGAAACATATGCGGTCCATAAATTTCTCTGTTTTGCCTCTTCAAAAACTTCTACTGCCCATTCACTGGTAATCAAAGGCTCGTTATAAGTCGACACCACGACTTTTGCATTATTTTTGATGGCTCTGTCGCAAATATCTTTTGCGGAAACAGACACCGACCTTTGGGTCGAAGCATCATCCTTCAAGCTTTGCGAGGTAAACCAGTTCTGGCAATAGGCGCAGCGGAAGTCGCATCCCAACATTCCAAAGCTCAAAGCACGGCTCCCTGGAAGAGCGTGAAAAAAGGGTTTCTTCTCTATGGGGTCATCTTGAATTCCTGCAGCATATTGAAAGGGTACTAAGAGAGTGCCTTCGGAATTAAAGCGGACTTTACAAATACCGCGTTGACCAGGACGCAGTTTACAAAGATGACCACAAGCAGTGCAAAGCAGGTCATTACCTTCAAGAGACTTAAATAGTTTTCCTGGTCGGGTTTGTTTATCGAGTGGATTTTGGAGGGAGAGCAAAAGGAACTCCTTCCCTTACTCGGTGCTTATTCCTTCGTGCTTTTTATCGAGAGCACCGATGAGGGTATGCCATGCAAGGCTGGCGCATTTTGTACGAGAGGGGTATTCACGGATTCCCATAAAGAGGGTCAATTTACCCAAGCTATGCTCCTCTTTTTCAGGATCCAGTTCCCCAAGAATCATTTTATGAAATTCATCTTTAGTTTTTCTGGCTAAATCAATTTTTTTACCTTTAAGAAAGGTTGTCATCAAGGAAGTGCTGGCCTTGGAAATGGCGCAACCGGAACCTTGAAAGCTCACATCCTTAATAACGCCTTCTTCTTCATCCACATCCAGGTAAATGGTTATATCATCCCCGCAAAGCGGATTGATCCCGTGACAGGAATGACTGGCATCTTTTATTTCGTGGAAATTTCGAGGCTTCCGGTTGTGATCCAGAATGACCTGCTGATAAAGTTCGTTATCGTATGACATAGATTAATTTAAAAGTTATTGGACAATTGTATCACAGAAATTTCACAAGGTATTCTGGGAGTCTATCTGGGAAAAATGCCTTATTCTGAAAAAAGGCGAATACATTTTTTGATGCTTTCAGCAAGCGCATCGAGTTCATCAGTTTTATTGTAAAAGGCCATGGAAGCCCGGGTGGTTGCGGGAACACCGTAACGAATCATCGTCGGTTGTGCGCAATGATGCCCACCACGACAGGAAATTCCATCCTGATCCAACATAGTCACAACATCATGAGGGTGCGCCGCATCAATGTGAAAGGAAATGAGCGCAGCTTTATCCCGCGCGTTTCCAATGATACGCACGCCTTCTATATCCTTTAGCAATGCAGTACCGTACTCAAGAAGACTGTTCTCATAGGCTGCGATGTTATCCATTCCAATTTCATTGAGGTAGTCAATGGCCTCTCCCAAACCGATCACCTGCGTGATAGGGGGTGTGCCCGCTTCAAACCTGGCCGGTGGCTTGGCATAGGTGGTTTTTTCCAGGGTGACCTGCATGATCATATCTCCACCCGTTACATAAGGAGGCATTTCTTCCCATAGGTCCATCTTGCCGTAAACCCCACCGATGCCACTGGGAGCATACATTTTATGACCGGAGAACGTATAGAAGTCACATCCAATATCCTGGACATTCAGTTTCATATGTGGCGTACTTTGCGCACCGTCGATTAAAACTTTGGCGCCTGCAGCATGTGCTTTATCTGTTATTTCCTTTACCGGATTGACAGTTCCGAGAGCATTTGAAACATGATTGACAGCCACCATCCGTGTCTTGTTTGAAAGAAGTTTTTCATACTCTTCCATCACCAGCTCACCATCATCACTGACGGGAATGACTTTCAGTTTTGCACCGCGTTCTTCACAAACAATTTGCCATGGCACGGTGTTGGCATGATGCTCGATATTGGAAATGATGATCTCGTCATCTCTATTTATGAATCGTTTGCCGAAGCTATGAGCAACAAGATTGATGGCTTGAGTGGTGCCGCTGGTGAAAACAATTTCACCCGGCTTTTCCGCACCCAAAAAACCGGCAACATTCTTACGAACGTTTTCATAAAGCTGTGTGGAGTGCTCACATAATTTATAGGCACCTCGACGTACGGTTCCATACTCTTCAGAATCAAATTTTCGTACCCGCTCAATGACCCGTGAAGGTTTATGGGTGGTGGCACCGTTATCAAGATAGATCAAAGGCTTTCCGCGTACGGTTTGAGACAGGATGGGGAAATCTTTACGTATTTTTTCGACATCGATAACAGGATTGCCTGTCACGACCGTATTCGAATCAGACATTGCTGGTCTCCAGTTTTTTAAGTAGCGTACTACTGAGTTCTTTAACCACCTCAGGAAATTCGATGGTCTGGATTATGCTTTCGGCAAAACCTCTTGTCAGCAATTCTTTGGCGAATTTTTCAGACAATCCTCGTGTTTGCAGATAAAACATTTGTTCATCATCAATCTGACCGATGGTGGCACCATGCGTGCATTTCACATCATCGGCAAAGATCATCAGGTTGGGTTTATTGTCTGCATGTCCACTATCTGAAAGCATCAGATTATTGATCAACTGGTTGGAATTGGTCAATTGCGCACCCTGATTCACAATGACCGTGCCATCAAAGCTCGAACGGCCTTCGTCATTGATCACATTTTTGAAATGTTGATGACTGACACATTGCGGTGCTTCATGGTGAATGCGAATAAAGTTATGCACTTGTTCTTTTCCACCGAGCACACTAACGCCATTTAAAATTAATTCGGCACCCTCTTCTTCAAGTCGAACCTCATAATGGTGACGCACTAGAACCGATCCTGTAGAAGAATTAGCTGAATGGAATCTTGAATTGCGCTTAAGGTGAACACAGGTTTTAGAAAAATTCCATGAATCAAATGGGTCATCTTGCACCTTGGTTAAAACAACACCTGCGCCTTCCGACACCCTCCAATCCTGAACGGCATTGGTAAAATAACCGGCGTTGATACCAACAAACTTTTCAATCACTTTTACTTCGGCGAGTTTTCCTATCTTCCATATCAACCGCGGTGAATGCATAACCGGCGCAGAAGCACCCCCGGTAGAAATAAACAGTACCTGAATGGGAACTGCTACTTGAGTATTGTCGCTAATCTCTAAAACCGTTGCATCTGCACAAAAAGCATTTGTCAGACAAGCGAATACATCGTTTTCATTTTCAAGAGAGGCTAAGACGTAGTCGACATCATCCTTATCTTTTAGGGATGAAATCTTCACAGATGACTCTATCGCTTGTAGTCGTGAAAGAGAGGGATCGAAGACTCCGTTCGCAAACACCAGACAACTTTTCTCACAACCTGGATAAATATGACTTGCAATAATATCTTCCGTTATTCTTTCAGTGTTGCTTGAAAGTGAAAACGGAGTTGCGGCCAGATTCTTCGTGCTCACGAAGGTATACATTTCATGCTTTGAATGCGGGAAGCCCAGCATTTCGAACCGGCTTAAAGCCGCTTCCTGAATCGACAACAATGCGGGGCTCAGCTTTTTTTCTCCCACGAATTTTTTATGAAGATCAAGAAAAGCCGTCTCTTCTGTTGGTTCTGCGAGTGTATCGGACATATTTTCCTTAATTTGCTGAGGTCACCCAGTCGTATCCCTGGGATTCAAGTTCTAGAGCCAAGGATTTATCTCCCGACTTTATAATTTGACCATCGCTGAACACATGGACAAAGTCAGGTTTAATATAATCCAGTAAACGCTGGTAATGAGTGATCAGAATTAGCGCATTATTTTCGCTGCGAAGTTTGTTGACCCCCTCGGAAACGACTCGAAGCGCATCGATGTCCAACCCGGAATCCGTTTCATCTAAAATAGAAAGCTTGGGTTCGAGTATGGCCATTTGCAAAATTTCATTTTTCTTTTTTTCTCCACCCGAAAAACCATCATTGAGATTTCTCTCTTTATACTTTTTTTCCATTCCAAGCGTTTTCATTTTCTCAGAAAGGAGTTCGTCAAAATCGAGTGGGTCGATTTCCTCTTCGCCTGCACTGACACGTCTGGCATTGTGCGCCATCCGCAGAAACTCGGCATTGTTCACTCCGGGAACTTCAACCGGATATTGGAATCCCATAAAGATACCCGCAATCGACCTTTCTTCTGCATCCATTTCCAGAAGATCTTTCCCATCAAATATTACTTTCCCTGCGGTAGTCTCATACGCCGGGTGCCCAGAAAGAATTTTAGCCAAGGTGCTTTTCCCGGATCCGTTAGGCCCCATGATGGCGTGAATTTCTCCCTTATTGACAGAAAGGGATACCCCTTTCACAATTTCATTTCCGTCAACTCCTGCATGCAAATCTTTAATTTCTAGCATTCAATCTATTCCTCAATTAACAAATAAAAAAACCGGGCCACGCCCGGTGGAAAGGGTCAATACTCTTGCAAACAAAACAAGACTATCAAGCCTTTTACTATTGGGTTCTATGAAATTCCTTCAAGGCAGTTGCCTTGTTAGCCCACACTGTCTTCCAGTTTCAGGGTTAGAAGTTTTTGGGCCTCGACAGCAAACTCCATTGGCAATTGTTTGAAAACATCTTTACAGAATCCGCTGATGACGGCTTCAATGGCATTTTCTCTGGATATCCCTCTCGACTCGAAATAGAACAATTGATCTTCACTTATTTTTGAAGTAGCAGCTTCATGTTCTACCTGCACGGAGTTATTTGCAGTCTCTATATAAGGAAAAGTGTGTGCACTAGATTTATCACCAACCAGCATGCTATCGCATTGGCTGTAGTTTCTCGCATTGGTAGCATTTTTCCCCACCTTTACCTGACCCCGGTAGCTGTTACTGGAATAGTCCGCTGAAATTCCTTTAGAGATGATACTGGATCGGGTGTTTTTTCCAATGTGAATCATTTTTGTTCCCGTGTCAGCCTGCATATGCCCGTTGGTCAGAGCCACGGAATAAAATTCGCCACTGGAGTTATCTCCCTGCAAAATACAACTGGGATATTTCCATGTGATCGCAGAACCTGTTTCTACCTGGGTCCATGAAATTTTTGAATTTTCACCGGCACATTTCCCACGTTTCGTCACAAAATTATAGATGCCGCCTTTTCCGGTTTCTTTGTCACCGGCGTACCAATTTTGCACGGTACTATATTTAATTTCTGCATTATCCATAGTTACCAATTCAACGACGGCAGCGTGTAACTGGTTGGTGTCAAATTGCGGTGCGGTGCAACCTTCCAGATAAGAAACATAACTGTTCTCAGCACAAATAATGAGTGTGCGTTCAAATTGTCCTGTTTCTTCGGTGTTGATGCGGAAGTAGGTGGAAATTTCCATAGGACTGATGGTGTCCGGTGGAATATAGACGAATGAGCCATCAGTGAACACAGCGCTATTGAGCGCCGCATAATAATTGTCTCCAACAGGAACCACGGTACCGAGATATTCCTCGATCAACTCTGGGTAATCCTGAAGAGCTTCTGAAATAGAACAGAAAATGATTCCCTGTTCCATGAGTTTCTTCTTGTGCGTGGTGGCAACACTGACGCTGTCGAACACAGCATCAACGGCTACGTTCGCCAGTTTTTTCTGCTCGTCTAATGGGATCCCCAGTTTTTCGAAGGTCCGCATAACTTCCGGGTCAACCTCATCGAGACTTTCCAGTACCTTCTTTTTTTTCGGCGCAGAATAGTAAGAGATATCCTGAAAGTCGATGGGCGGGTAATGCACATTCGGCCATGCGGGCTCTTTCATCGTCTTCCATTTCTCAAAAGCCTTTAGGCGAAATTTGAGCATGAACTCAGGCTCATTTTTCTTTTTGGAAATGGCACGAACAACATCTTCGTTCAGACCCTTGGCAAAAGTTTCTGACTCTACATCGGTCGTGAATCCATACTTATATTGATTGTCTTCCAATAAATCGGAGACGGAGTTTTGATCATCGCTCATTCTATTTCTCCAGGTTACACCTGTGGAACAACGTTAATTTCGTTGTAGATATGTTTACGTAATGTGGATTCCATAAAAGATAAAGTGGCGCCAAGTGAAGACCCGCAACTGCCACAGGCCCCTTGATATTGAACCAGCACTTTCTCACCATCAGTTACATCCAATATTTGGACATTGCCGCCATCATTCATTAAAGCGGGGCGAATATGCTCATCCAAAACCAACTCGATCTGTTCTTTCTGTTCTTCCAAGGTCAGTCCCAACCATGCTTGAGCTACCAGATTCAATTCGGTGGTCGACTTAAAATCTTCTTTATTGATGGAAGCGCTGGCAATTGCAACCCCCTTAGCGGATGCATACTGATCTTTTACCAGCTTCAGCAATTCCTCAGCCGTATCAAATGCTTTCTGCTTTGCTTCGGGAACAGAAGCCTCATCCGGATTATCGCGTAGCTTCGCTTCAACATCCGCTTTCAAAAGAGAACATGCTTCCTCTACGGTCAAGCCTTCCACCATGGAGCAAAGCGTTTCAGCTACCACTAAAGAAACTTTCCCTCCATAAGCAAAAAAACGGGCACTAAAAATCCGGTCTTCTTTCACATCGGCCAGCCAGTAAAGTTTTGTATCCTTAAATTTGGCTTCAATCAGAGCCATGCCTTTTTCTGAGGCATCCTCCTGATAATAGGCACCGCGGTGTTTGATATTTGCAGCCACTTCCTCAAACTTTGCGGAAAACTTATCTTCTGCAACTGTCACTGGTTAAACCCTTATATTTTAATTATTAATTGCACTCTGAAAAAAGACAACACCTTCAAAAATCAGATGTTGGAGGTATTCCTAATTATATATCAATTTATGCCTTTGCTACAATTTTTAGATGCTTTCGCCTATCGAAAGTTGTTTATTTTTCATCTTTTGCAATTTTTACCCTCTCGAATAGCTTCCAGGCGTATCAAAATCCGGTCATCTTTGGGATTTCACCTGCTTTAATATATAGGATAGTTCAAACAAACCCTATACATTCACGGATCAAAAAAGCTATAATTTAGATATACATAAACCAATAAAGGCCCATTCTTCCGGGTTTCAGGAAGGCTAGGGCGAAGGCCTATACATGACCGCAACACCTCAAACATCGCGACCCCAGCTCATTGATGGAATGGGTAGAACCATTGTTAATTTGCGTATTTCCGTCACAGATCGCTGTAATTTTCGATGCACCTATTGTATGCCAGCAGACAATGTTGAGTTCATGGATCGAAGTAATCTACTTTCTTTTGAAGAAATCCAGAGAGTTGCCCAAATCGTTTCCCGGATGGGGATCAACCGCCTGCGACTCACAGGTGGCGAACCGTTGATGCGGAAAAACCTGCCTGTTCTTATCAAGATGCTGAATGAAGTCGATGGCATTGACGACATTGCTATGACCACCAACGCATACTTTTTAAAAGATCAGGCACAAAGCCTCAAGGATGCGGGGCTAAAACGACTCAATGTAAGCTTGGATGCACTCGATCCCGAAAAATTTCGCGATGTCAATCGCCGCGACTGCCTTCAATCGGTTTTAGATGGACTAGACACCGCTCGCAAAGTGGGTTTTAAATCAATAAAAATTAATGCCGTTGCCGTACGCAATTTCTCAGAAACCGAAATAATGAGTCTGATTGAAATGGGCCGCTCCGATGGATTTGAAATACGATTCATCGAATTCATGCCGCTGGATTCCGACAAGGTATGGGAACGCGACAAGGTATTATTCGGTCATGAAATCGTCGACATGATCAAGGAAAACTATGAACTCGTTCCCATAGACAACTCACTGGAAATCGGACCTGCCAGTGAATATAGCTTTGCCGATGGTAAAGGGAAAATAGGAATCATTACTGCAGTCAGTAATCCCTTTTGCGATCACTGTAACCGCATTCGAATGACGGCAGACGGCAAACTGAGAACCTGCCTGTTTTCAACAGAAGAAACCAACCTTAAAGATTTGATCCGATCCGGTGCCACCGATGAAACCATCATCGAAACCCTCAAGCAGGCCGTTCTTGTTAAAGAACCAGGACACAAGATCAACCTCGATGATTTCGAGCGACCCACCCGCGCCATGCATGCCATCGGCGGCTAGCGGCGAACCGCCGCTGGTAATAGGTTAATACCCACCAAGCAAAACAGCACCTTATATTTTTTTCACCTCAACTGGCTAACATTCCCTCTATCGGGAGAGAGTACCCGGTTGGTTGCGAATGAGTATCCACTCATTCAACCTTAGAACTTCTTCGGGTTGCAGGGTATTGAGGAGGGTGCTGGGGTCGGAATGGTCTTCATCGTTAACCACGAAACAATAGTTTCGTTCGATGTAGGCTGCGACATGTTCTTTAAACTGAGGGAACTGGAGAAACATTTCCGAAAAAATTTCTGCATGATATTTAGGATCCTTTTTTTTCGGATCATATCGGTAGAGTTTTATATCCAGCTTTTTCTTAAAATCTGCATTGATCAACAAGCCCATTGGCATTTGACTCCGCAAAATTAAAGGTCTATTTTACTAAATTTATGAATCCTCCAAAATCTAAAATTGGATTTCATATAAGACCTGAGTCCCACGAAAACACAACTCTCAGAAACAATTGATTTAGAAGGACTTTACAAATACTATAAAACCAGCTGAAACAATTTTCGCCTGATGTAAGAACAACCCCAAGGTAAAAATAATCGGAGATTTTCATGAGTAAAGAGCAAAAAAGCATTCACGATCTTCTGGAGTTTATTGATCGCTCTCCCACTCCATTTCATGCGGTTAAAGAAATGAAGGATCTTTTAACTCAACAAGGTTTTACCGAACTCAAAGAATCCAACGCGTGGAATCTTGCAAACAATGGCAAATATTTCCTAACGAGAAACGATTCTTCCCTGATCGGGTTTATTGTCGGAACGAAAACACAAGATGCGAGTGGATTCAAAATAATTGGCGCCCATACAGATAGCCCAAACCTGAAGCTCAAGCCCAATTCTGCTTACGACAAAAAAGGTTATCTGCAACTCGGAGTAGAAGTTTATGGCGGAGTATTGCTGACGACCTGGACGGATCGCGACCTATCTTTGGCAGGGCGCGTCATTATCAAAGGAAAGAAACAACCGCAATCGAAATTGGTTCGCTTCGATGATCCGCTGTTACGAATTCCACAATTGGCGATTCATCTCAATCGGGATGTGAACGAAAAAGGCCTGACCCTGAACAAGCAAAATCATTTGCCTCCCATTTTTTCACTGGCTGGGAAAAAGGGTTCTACAAAAAATCTGCTCGAAAAAATGGTAGCGCAAAAATTAAAATGCAAACCGGCGGACATATTAAGTATGGAACTTTCGCTTTACGATACGCAAGCGGGATCGATTGGCGGTGCTAACGGAGAGTTTGTTTTTTCCGGTAGACTCGATAACCTTGCCAGTTGTCATGCAGCGTTGCAGGCATTGACCGAATCAAAGGGAAAAGATCCGATGACGCGGGTGATCGCTTTTTACGACCATGAAGAAGTGGGCAGCGACTCCGCGCAAGGTGCCGGATCACCTTTTCTCAAAGATGTTTTGGAAAGATTGACTTTGGATTCGGAAAGTCCCAGAGAGACATTTTTCAGGTCGATGGCGAACTCGTTTTTTATCTCTGCCGATATGGCCCATGCCGTTCACCCCAATTACTCCGAGAAGCATGACGCAATGCATATGCCTATTTTAAATGGGGGTCCCGTTATCAAATGCAATTCCAATCAGAGATATGCAACGGAGGGAGTTTCGAGTGCCTGGTTTGAATCCCTTTGTGAAAAGGCAGGGGTTCCGGTGCAGAAATTTGTCGTGCGCACCGACTTGGGGTGCGGCAGCACCATCGGCCCCATCACCGCCGCGAACCTGGGCATTCAGACTGTGGATGTGGGCAACCCGATGCTTTCAATGCATTCCATCCGTGAGATGGCAGGAACACATGACCACCTGCCTTTGATAAAGGCATTTAAAGAATTCTTTTCAGCTTCTCGTTAAATACAATCCGCGTTAATCAGGATTTTGGCAAGCTGCTGCGAATGGCTTCGATAACGCGGGATTTTACGGTGGCCCATCTTTGATCGACTTTTTTAGTGACTTGTATTTCGTTGCCCATGATCCAGGCACTGTCCACTCCAGGCACAGCTAATAAAACTTCGGCCATGGGGTGAAGCCTTGCAACCCCCGGTTGTGAGACGGGAATGCTTTTACCGTAGGGGAGTAAGTCATCCTTCACCGCAAACATAAGAGTATCTTCACTGCGGGTGGTTGTTACCTTAATTTTTGCGCTCATTGCTTCCTCATTACTAAGTTGCCATTTATGGAATAGCGGCCTGATAGCCGAACTTTATTTTTGCTTCTTCAAGAATTTTTCGTGTCGCCTCCGCTGCTTGCGGCTGGTTCTGCTTGCTAAACAATTCTACCGCCTTGGAAAGGTTCAGAATCACCATCTGTTTGAAGGGAGGCCCATCGGTATAATTGTAATAAGCCCACCCGAGGTTGCCATGCGCCTGGGCATCATTTCGTTGCCGGTGAACCACTATATTGAGCTGACCGATGGCATCTTTCCAACGCTCCTGCATATTATAAACATTTCCTAATGTAAGACGAATATCTAAATTTGTCGGTGCCAGCTCCACTGCTTTTTCCAATACCACCGCCGCCTTGTCCAGTTGTCGCAAGTTTTTATAGGCAATCCCCAGATTATAATACGCCACCGGCGCCTGTGGATTCTGTTCTATCGATTTTTGATAGGCTCTGGCTGCTTCTTCAAATTTCCCCTCAGAGCTAAATCGGTTGCCTTCGATAAACCATTGTTCCGCATCCAAAGACCATGCGTTGGATGCCAGACTTCCCCAAATAAACAACGCCAGTAAAACCGCAACTCGCATAACCTGTTCCCTTAAATAATATAGGACGATTTTACCCCTTCCCTCTTTAACCCGCAAGCCAATAGCGTTTGGAGTTCTCCTGGACATTGACGGAGCAACCAAGAGCGCTGGAAAGGGTTTTTGAGTTCAGCATTGCCTCTTTTTTACCCTGCTTGAAAACCTTGCCATTTTTCAGATAGAGCACATGGGTGATACACGGCATGATTTCTTCGATACGATGCGTGACATAGATCATTCGAGTACGTTTGCGTGACATTTTTTCCAGGGATTCCAGAAAAATTTCGCGGGTGGGGATATCGAGTCCTGTACAAGGCTCATCGAGTATCATTAAGCGTGTGCGGTGAACCATGGCGCGAGCCAGAAGAATCCTTCTAGCTTCTCCATAAGACATCTGGCGGTAGGGAGTCTGACTTAAATATTCGATTCCGAGGTAGGCCATCGAATCGAATGCCGCTTCTTTTTGCTTTGAGGTTACCTCTTCGTGCAAACCAATGGAAGAAAAATGACCGGAGGCCACTACTTCCCAGCCAAGCGCGGGGCGGTCGTAGCTGCTTTGATATTCTGCGGAAACATAGCCGATTTTTTCCCTCACCTCGGAAAGGGGAGTCCTCTCCTTATTTCCAAACCAGCGTACCTCACCGCCATAAACGGGGATGAGTTCGCCAAAGATCAGTTTCATAAAAGTGGTTTTGCCCGTGCCATTATTCCCTATAATCGCCCAGTTCTCTTTTTCGCCCATGGACCAGCTCAAGGATTTTAAAACCTTGTTACCACCGACATAAACATCTGCATTTTTAATTTGTACGAGAAAGCTCAAACGAAATCCTCTTTACTGAATGGCTGTTTTTATTTCATCTTTCCCTGAGGAGAATAGTTCTGCATTTCCAATATACTCAACGACTGGCTCCTGGTCATAATATTGAATGATATTGAGAGCCGCGTAGTCTTGATGAATTCGGAAGATCTTATCTATTGGGATACCCAGCAAATGTCCGAGGATGACACGATTGACACCGCCATGACAAACCATGACGATTTGGTCATTGGTATGACGGGCTACAATTTCCTCATACTTGGGGATCACCCTGGCCTGCAGTTGAGAATAAGTTTCACCCCCGTCGGCCTGGAAGGTTGCAACACTTCGCATTCTCTCTTTCATTTGACCAGGGTAAGCGACCTCGACTTTTGAGACACTCATCCCCTCCCAGGTTCCAAAAGAAAGCTCACGTAATTCAGGGTAGGTAACAGGTTCAAGGCCATGCTCATCAGCTATTAATTTGGCGCTGTTGCGAGTGCGTTGCAAATCGCTGGAGTAAATGGCTTTGAAGTCTTCTTGCTTTAAAATTTCTGCCCAATGTTGAAATTGTTTCTGGCCTCTTTCTGAGAGCCCTACATCATAGTGACCATTGAAACAAACCTCTTTGGAGTTAGCAGTTTCTCCATGGCGGAAAAGTAAAATGCGGCAGGTGGGTTTACCCTTCATGGCTAGTTAGGTTGAAGTGTTTAAAAAAGGCAAAAAAAAATGACAAGCCCAAAGGCTTGTCATTTTCAATTTGTTCGATTTTGGGATCTAGTGACCGCTACCGCCACCAGCACCACTGCTCCAAAGATAGAAGAAATCCAGTCCTTGTACCTTCATCAGCCCGATATTAATTAAAAAGTAATATCCAGCCATACATACCATAG
>CAZECX010000051.1:0-23717 GCA_964510965.1 uncultured Nitrospina sp.
ATAAGGAGCCGTAGGCACCCACTCGGGTGGAAATATCAACATGACCTTCTTCATTGGTACTCCTTTAATAAACGCCGATTATTTGATGGGCGCTATGTTATCATAAATCTATTCCAGACTTCAGATAGCTGAGGGCCTTCATGAAAAACCTGCTTTTTTTCTGATCCGCTATTAAGTTTTTGGAATCCAATAGGTTAATGCTAACATATGTGCATCTAATATTGAAAATTAACGGGAAGCGAGATTCTCCCCTGTGGTCCAATGGGATTACGCCCCCTATAGTCAATGGAGCAATAAACAAGTCATGTCTCAAACTGAAACGAGTGCAGAAGTAAAAGTAAAGATAATGCTTGATGAAGCAAATCTGGCATTTTCGGAAACGTCCGAACGTAAGGACACCGCCGGTGACCGCAAACCTGATGGTTCGGCGTGGGAAGAAGGCCGTATGGAAGGCGAATATGATGAAGCGGATTACCAGAAAATTCTCGATTTACAAATGAAAGCGGCTATCGTCTGCGACGAACACCCGGACCTGGAAGAAAAAACGGCCAAGCTGTTTGAATCCATTAATGAGACCAATGGTGAGGAAGTTCTCAACACGGTTCTCGCTGATGAAAACATTATGGTGTTGAGTAAAGCCGCTGTCACAACATTCATCTTGAGGTTCCCAACGGTGCAATCTTTCGTAAATAAGGGACACCCTCTGGTACTGGCGATGGATGAATATATGCTGGAAAACGCAGATGCGCAAAACTGGCACGACTACAACAACATCGCACAGGAGCGAGGTTGGCTTTCCCAATAAGCTGACCCAATGGTTTTAGATCAATGAAGTTTCGATACAATCTTGCCAAGAAAACCTTTAAGGGTAAAAAAGTCGTTGAGCGTGGGGTCGAAGACCTCATTGATGAAGATCAGCGCGGCAACCATTCCAGTGGCAATGATCCGAGCCCACTGAGTCTCGATAAAGAAACCATCACACCCAAAGAAGCCGAAGAGCCGAAAGAAGTTTCTCGGCGCGACTTGTTTTCTTTTGGAAGGTTGGGCGATTTTGCCGAAGCGGTTGAAGACGACCGTAAAAAGCAGCCCAAGAAAAATAAAAAAGAGCCAATCGACGAAGAATCGGAAGAGCTGGAAACCGTGGAGCCGGCAGCCACTGAAGAACCCGCCGAACCATTGGTACTGGAAGATGAAGACGCTCCCAAACCCGGCTTCTTCAAACGTCTGGTTTCTAAATTCAAGTCCGATCCCCTTCCCTCAGAAAATATTGAATCCACGAATGAAGACATTGCAGAAAAAAAAGAGGAGTCTTTTGCAGAGGCTCTTGATACGGCCGAAAAAGAACTCCCACCCGAGGAAGGTGTCAATATTTTCGCGTTGGAGGAAGGCGAAGAAGAAGATCCGGAATATGACCGGCGCAATTTATTACGACAAGGCTTTCATTTCTTTGCCAAGCCTGCCGTTGAAAACGTTCAAAATAAAATAGACACGGTCAACAAGGCGGTTGATAAAATCACCAAACGGGTTCCGGTGTTAAGACCTCCGGGAGCCATTTCGGAAAAAGCATTCCTGCAAGCCTGTTCCCGCTGCGACGAGTGCATTCATGCCTGCCCAAAAGATGCGATTCAAAGGGCTCCCAAAAAAATGGGATTCCTCATCCACAACACGCCCTATATTGATCCGATGCGCAATCCATGCGTCATGTGCACCGATTTGCCTTGCATCCCCGCTTGCCCGGATGGTGCCTTGTTGCCTGTTCAGGAGCTGAGTGATGTGAGCATGGGCTACGCAATTCTGGATAAAAAGAAATGTCAGGCTTACGGTGATACATTTTGCCAGCAATGTGTGATCGACTGCCCGGTTCCCGGAGCCATTCATCAAGTGAACGAAAAGCCCATCATTGATAAAAATATTTGTACAGGATGCGGTGTCTGCATGCGTTCGTGCAGCACGGTCAATATTCCCCTAGCCATAAAAATAAAACCGCAGATGGTCATTGATTACCAGTTGCATAAAAAACAATTGGAAAAAGAGAGAGCCCGCATCGAAGCTGAACAGCTTACAGCGGAGAAGTTGGAAGCTGAAAAATTAGCTGCAGAACAGGAAAATGAAGAAGCCGAAGGCGAAACCAGCGGCATCGAGTCATAATACTTACTCCCTCAGCAAAAATCATCGATTTATCCCTTGCAAGTATCCTCTGTTTTCAGTAAGTTAGTCGTTTTGCTCCCTTTGCGACTAGGGAAACTGAATTACTTGTTTAAAAATAAAGGTCATAAATGAGCAGTGAACTTCAAAGAACGCACCATTGCGGTGAGTTAACAGATAAGGATATTGACAAGCAGGTCACTCTTTGCGGATGGGTGCACACACGCCGTGACCATGGCGGGTTAATCTTCGTCGACCTATGGGACAAACATGGTCTGACACAGGTGGTGTTGAATCCGCAAATCGACCATCTTGCGCATGAGCACGCACAGTCGATTCGTGGCAATTTTGTCATTGGCGTTGTAGGAAAAGTACGCGCCCGACCCGATGACATGATCAACCCAAAATTACAGACAGGAAAAATCGAAGTTTACGTCGATGATTTGAGCATACTGAATCGATCGGAAACTCCACCTATTTCTCCCTGGGAACCGCAAGACACTTCCGAAGCGCTGCGCTTGAAATACCGTTTTCTGGATTTGCGCGGACCGGAGCTGCAGCGGAATTTAAAGATCCGCTACGACATTACGCGCGTTGCCCGCAACGAACTGCATCGACACGGCTTCATGGAAGTGGAAACGCCGATGCTGACAAAAAGCACTCCCGAAGGAGCGCGAGACTACCTGGTTCCGAGCCGATTGAATCCGCAAAAATTTTATGCGCTGCCGCAGTCCCCTCAACTATTCAAACAGATTCTCATGGTTTCGGGAATGGATAAATATTTCCAAATCGTCAAATGTTTTCGTGATGAAGATTTGCGGCAAGACCGACAACCAGAGTTCACACAGATCGATATCGAAATGTCTTTCGGCAATGAAACAATACTTTTTCAAATGATCGAAGAGATGATGGCAGCAATTTACAAAGAAGTATTGAACGAAGAAATTGCAACGCCCTTTCCAGTTTTAAAATATCAGGATGCGATCGACCGGTTTGGTACTGACAAGCCGGATATGAGAATCGATATGGAAATCGTTGATCTGGCAGAAATTGTCCGGGGAACCAAATTCAAGGTCTTTGCGCAGGTGTTGGAATCTGGAGGACAGATTCGAGCCTTAAATATCAAAAACAGTGCAGACTCTTTATCTCGAAAAGCGCTTGATGATCTGACTGAAATCGCCAAAACCTACGGCGCGAAAGGAATGGCGTGGATCAAGGTTCAGGAAAATGAATTGCAGTCTCCCATCATCAAATTTTTTGAGCAGGAAATGCTCGACCGCATGTTGGATAAACTGGACAGCAAACCGGGAGACACCGTGGTGTTCATCGCAGACACACCCAAAATCGTTGCTGACGCCTTGGCGCATTTACGTCTTGCCATTGCCAAATTACTGAACCTTGTTGACGAAACTAAAAACGCTTTTATCTGGGTGACCGAGTTTCCACTGGTGGAATATGACGAAGCAGAAAAAAGACATACCGCCATGCATCATCCCTTCACCGCTCCGCGTGAAGAAGATTTGGACAAATTCGAATCTGACCCCGCGGCCATTAAAGCCCGCGCCTACGATCTGGTTTTAAATGGCAACGAAATCGGCGGTGGCAGTATCCGTATCCACCAGAAAGAAGTGCAGGAGAAAATGTTCAAGCTACTCGGCATCGACAAAGAAGAAGCCGAGGCAAAATTTGGATTTCTATTGGATGCACTGCAATACGGTGCACCACCTCATTGTGGTATTGCAATGGGGCTTGATCGCGTTGCGATGCTATTGACCGGTGCGGATTCCATTCGCGATGTGATTGCATTTCCGAAAACACAGAAGGCCACTTGTCTGATGACCCAGGCGCCCTCAGAAGTGGATAAAAAACAGCTGAAAGAACTCAAACTGAAAGCCGACCTGAGCTGATATCTATCTCCAAGTGGGGCGAAAGCTGTAAATTTTGTCCTATAACCCCGTCCACTCGCATTTGTTTTGATTCGAATCCCCTGATTTGATAGCCTTTTTCTGGCTGGACCCTTTAAAACCTTTTTTGAGGCACTGTATGTAATTTCTGGAATAGAGTTTTTATCTGAAAATTAGGGACAGTATAAAATGCTTTCGATACACTATTTGTAGTGAGGTGTCTTTATTCCTCTTAAAGATCATCTCCTCCTCGGATTCCGGGAGCAGGGTGTTCCCCCCTTGTTCCCGGATTTTTTTTACCCTCCTCTTTGTGATACTCTTGACTTACAAAATTTTTACCTGGCTATGATGTCCCTACGCGAAAAAACAGAAAAACTAAAATCCCTGATTCAGAAAATGGATCGTGTTCTCATTGCCTTTTCGGGTGGAGTCGATAGCACTCTGGTTCTCGCCATAGCCCATGAAGTCCTGGGCAGGAATGTTCTTGCTGTAACGGCTCAATCCGACAGTGTGCCCAACCGGGAAAGGGAAGCCTGCCATCGGTTATCGCAAGAAATTGGCGCAGAGCATATCTTTATTCAAACAAACGAAATGAGTAATCCGGATTATAAGGCGAACCCTGCCAACCGTTGTTACCACTGCAAAACCGAGCTGTATTCCTGCTTGAAAAAGGTGGCTCTTGAAAAAAAGTTCCCCTACATTTTAAACGGAATCAATACGGACGATTTGGGAGACTACCGACCGGGGATCGATGCGGCGCGTGAAAATGAGGTGAGGAGTCCATTGGTCGAAGCAGGATTCAACAAACAAAATATCCGCGACCTTGCGCAGCAAATGGAACTTTCAATATGGGACAAGCCCGCAATGGCCTGCCTGTCATCACGCATCCCTTATGGAGAGCAGGTGACCCACGAAAAACTCAAAAGGATAGAAAAGGCAGAAGACCTTTTACTCGCAATGGGATTCAAACAACTTCGAGTTAGACATCATGGTGAAACAGCAAGAATCGAACTGGGACAAAATGAAATGCAACAGTTCACTGCCAATATTGAAAGTACTGTGAAAGAAAAATTCAAGGTGTTGGGATTTCATTCAGTATACTTGGACCCCAAAGGCTATCGCATGGGAAGTCTCAACGAAGTTCTCAAAGAAAAGACAGATTATGTTTAACGTACAGTTACGACCCGAAGTAAGAAAACAACTGAAAGACCCGGATGGGTTTGCCAATGGACTGGGCCTTGTCTACACAGGCCTCACCCTCACCATGGGCGGAGTGGTGATGATGCTGATTCTGTACTTCAACAAACCGGAACATGTGCTTCATCCCACCTGGATTCTGTTCATCGGCCTGGGCATTGTCGCCTGGGGCGAAATCAAAAAAGCCCGCTGCAAATAATCGGGCAACGCCCGATGGTAATAGGTCTAATCCCGTAGAGCATTCAGAACCAAATAGCTTTTTTCAATAAGTTAGCTCCCTTGACTCGTCATCGCGAGCCGCAAAACGGCGCGGCGATCCAGCTTATATCAAAGAATACCTATAGCCCTTCTCTTTCCAAATTTTAAAAACATATTCCAATAATTCCGGATGGCTTGAGGCACCGCATACAGGAGCTAATTCCTTACCAGCTTGCGTAAGAAAAGCTACTCCAAGCTCCACCCTTTTACTTCCCGGTGGTTCGATATTTATAATTGTCCCAAAATAGTGGCAATTTAAAGGCTTTTCAACATCAAGAAATGAGTACCCATTTACGGCATCAAAATTAACCAACCCTATGCTATCCAGATGGCTAAGAGTTTCAAATTTTATTCCTTGTCCATTATAAATTTCATTATGGACATCATAAATAAAAGGGAAAAAACTCCCAAATTTAAACCCAAAACCCATTAGTTTAGTAAAAAAATGAGCATCTTGTTTATCTAAGTTTGCTACAAGTTCAACAGTACGCTTTGAAAAAGCTCCTGGCTTATTTGCCTCCTTCGCCAATAGCCTTGACCATAGACTCTGCATTTCTTCGTCTGAGACGAGACGACATTTATCAAAGAAATTGGCAATCCAATCCCTTTCAAGGTCTTCCGGTTTGGAATCATCTTTAAGTCCATTCACAGCCTTTGCGGTTATTTTTTCTATATTTTCTTGTTTGATGGTTTCTTCCGCAATCATACGATGCATTGCCCGCTCTTGAATGCCAGAAAGCTTAATTTTTCCAAGCGCACGAATTTTATCTGCTTCAACCTCAGCTTTTGCTAGTTGTTTGATTTTCCGAGGTTCATAAACCACACCAATGGCATCAGATCTTTTTTTCAATCAAAACCGTAGCGGGTTTTGAAAGATTACTAAAATCTATATTTACTAATGATTTATCCTCGCCCATTTTTCTCTCCCAACCCTCATCTACGTCATTGCGAGGAGCGATTGGCGACGAAGCAATCCAGAAAAACTGGATCGCCACGCCGCTTCAGCGGCTCGCGATGCCAGTCAGACTATTTCTTCGTAAAGGTCGTTCCATTTAGGATTCATTTTTTCGATTAATTCTATTTTCTTTTTTCTGGAACCCGATTTTATCTGTTTTTCGCGGTTGATAGCGCTATCCATATTTTTATGGCATTCATAATATACCAACCTCTTGCAACCATATGTTTTGGTAAAACCAGACACTGCTCCGCTTTTGTGTTCATATACCCGTTTGACCAAATTACTGGTTACTCCCGTATATAACGTTCCGTTTCGTTTATTCGTCATTATATAAACGGCAGGCTGTTTCATTTTTTTGTGGATCGCCGCGCTCCTTTCAGTCGCTCGCGATGACGATCAGGAAGGTTACTCAACTATTCCGCCAGTTCTTTTGACCGGAGGGTGGCTTTTTCAACAGCGTTCATCAGGGTAGCACGCAGGCTGCCTTTTTCGAGGGCGTGAAGTCCCGCAATGGTCGTTCCTCCTGGAGAGGTCACGCGGTTTTTCAATTCTCCAGGCGATGTTCCTGTTTCCCTTACCAGCAGGGCTGACCCCAAAACCGTTTGAACAGTCAATTCATTTGCAACATCCCTTGAGAGACCCATTTTGACACCAGCATCTGAAAGAGCTTCGATGATCATAAAGATGTAGGCGGGACCACTGCCACTCAATCCCGTTACCGCATCGATTTGTTCTTCGAGGACTTCCACCGTCCGACCTACCGCCTGAAAAATTTCGTGGGATATTTTCAAATCGGGTTTCCCGACTCCCTTTCCGGCCGTGATAGCAGTGACCCCCTCTTGAACCACGGCGGGTGTATTGGGCATGGTTCTCACCACACAAAGTTTTTTCTTTTTGCCCCGGCTCAAGGCTTTTTCTATTTGTGAAATAGGCGTTCCTGCGGCAACGGAAATAACCAGTTTTTTGGCATCCACCTGATCGGCTACATCGTTTAGCACTTGCTGAATGATTTGTGGTTTGACTGCGACAATCAGGACATCGGACCTCTTTACCAGATCAGGATTATCTTTCACCACCTTGATTTTATATTCAGAAGTCAAAAATGTCTGGCGGCTCTTACTCGGTTCTGAAACAAAAATATTGGTTGCCTTGATCAATGAAGACGAAAGCATCCCTTTAATAATGGCTTCTGCCATATTGCCGCCGCCGATGAACCCTATTTTTTTATTTTTCAACACGAACTTATTCTCCTAATAGTTTTTGAAAGCCTTCCAGCCTTTGAAGGCTTGAGAGCTCTTCTTAAGCACGAATATCTAAGTTAGCTAAAGTGAGTCCTGACCTATTTTCCTCCGGGCGTGGCCCGGGCGCCAAAAATGGCTGTACCGACACGGACGAGCGTTGCGCCCTCTTCTATTGCAATTGTGAAATCACTGGTCATACCCATTGACAACTCATTGAGCTCGACCCCTTGGACCTTTAATGCCTGACAATCATCCCGCAATTCTCGCAATCTGCTAAAATATTTACGCGAATTTTCTACCTCACTGTCCTGCGGTGGAATTGTCATCAAACCTTGCACCTGAATCCCTTTTAATTGCGCAAAATCCGGAAGCTGTGTTTTCAACTCTGAAGGTGTCATTCCAAACTTGGCTTCTTCTCCGGAAATATTAACCTGCAATAATACGGCTTGTGTCCTGTTCTGACTTTCACAATGCGTGCTAATTTTTTTTGCCAAAGACAGGCTATCAACGGAATGGATTAGGTCAAAACGGGAATCAAGATATTTGATCTTGTTTTTTTGCAGATGACCGATGAAATGCCAACCCACGTCTGGGAGGTTGACTTCATCAATTTTGGAAATCGCTTCCTGGACTTTATTTTCACCAAAACATTTTGCTCCGGCTTGATAAGCATCTAAAACTTTTTCAGAAGACACTTGTTTGGAAACTACAATCAGACGGATGGAGTCAGGGCTTCTTCCCGCTTTTTTGGCGGCTTCACTAATATGGAGTTTCACTGATGCGAGGTTATCAGCTATCAATGTCGTGTTTACCTGGATCAGTAGAGAGCTTGTGTTCCTCGCTCACCGGTTCTTACTCGCACCGCATCTTCCACCGGGAGCACGAAGATTTTCCCATCACCCAAATTTCCGGTATGGACCGTCTTGACCAGCATATCAATCACTTCTTCAACCGCTTCGTTTTCAAGAACGACAGAGATTTCTACACAAGGATGGAATTGGGGAACTATTGCATCGGAATCTGAATTAATTTGTCCCATGGGTTTGCCAATGCCTTTGACGTCGACTACAGACAAACCAGGCACCCCAAGCTCAAAAAGCTTTTCTCGAACCGCTTCCAGCTTTTCATATTTTATATAACACTTGATCATTTTCATGGCTTACACCAATTTAGACCTAATTGCGAACTTTAGCAAGGTGGAACAGTCAGGAATTTACTGTTTCAGTTTCCTGGTTTGCCGGCAACAACAATTTGTGCCAGTTATTTTTTTCCCAATTTCGCGCATCCTTAAAATTCTTATACTCCTTTTCCTTCTTTTTGAATTCAGGGTGATGGCTCTGCCACGATCCGTTTTTCTTATAAGAAGGCGCGAACTGATGGCACATTTCGTGATACAGGGTCAACTCAAGGACATAGATAGGAACAAAGTCCTGTTTCAAACGAGGGTGGACACGGATGAGTTTTTTATTCTCATCATAAGATCCGTAACGAAAACCACTTTTATTTTGAGTTTTTACATCGCGACCCCATTTAACGGTGGCCTTGATTTTGTCATTAAAATATTCCCGATTGAGCCTATCAAACATCGCCTCTATATCTCTATCATCTTCCTGCAAAACTTGTGCAATGGATTCAGCTTCAATATCTGCCAATTCCTGACCTTCAATGAAATCTTTAATCAATGCTTTCACAGTATCGGAAATTTCATTTTCTTTTTTCACCTTACTCAATAGCTTTTGAGTTAAATTTTCCAGCACCACCGATTGACGTTGTTCGAATTCATCAAAATAGTTTTCATTGAATATTTCAATTTTTACTATTTGATCTTCCGGACCGATCCGTAACTGGCCAACATACTCCATGCCATTTTTCTTAAGAATGAACATTCGGGTCAACGACTCTTGTGTGCCATCGCGGTTTGTGCCCAGAGACAATGTCCCCAAACTAAAGGTTTTTAAAAGGTTTTGAACGGGTATCTGTATTTGATTCATCAGGTGGGCCATGAGAAGAGTTGAGAAATTTCAAACTAGCTAAACTGAAAGAAATATTACCTCAGGAGAGCAAAAAAATCCAATAAAATTAGCTGTTTAGGGGAGACCTAAAACCTTTACAAAGTTTTTAATATTCGATACTGTGGTAACTATGAATCTCAAAAATATATTCTTGATAGTCCTGCTTATTACATCCTGTTCTACAGGAATTGAATCGAGCCGAGTCCAAGATCGCTATGACATCAAGGCTGAAATTGACCTTTTCTTGTCCACAAATGATTCGGATGTAGAAGTACAGGTACTCAAACGCATGAAGGACCAAATGGTTTCTCACGAAGCTGTAAAAACGGTTCTAAGGCAACAACCCAAGCCCTCTGGAAATAAACAGGGTCTGCAAACTGGCTTAAAATTTAACAGTAATGGAAAAGATTATTCCTATGCTCTTTATCATCCCGAAACTGTTAACACACATACCCCTTTACCCATGGTCATTGTATTGCATGGGATGGGAGGAAGCGGTGACAACACAGCTTCCAAATGGGCTGAAAGGCTGAATAGAGAGTTCATTGTTGTATGCCCGTCTTATCCTATGGGAGCGTGGTGGGCACGTCCGGCGGAAGATATGGTTTTAGCTCTAATGGATCAGGTCCGTTCGCAATACAATGTCGATGACAATCGAATTTTTCTTGCGGGACTTTCCAATGGTGCCATTGGAGTCTACACAATAGGTATGTTTTATCCGGATCGTTTTGCAGGACTGATACCCATTGCTGGAAGTATTACTCCGCGTTTTATGAATTTCCTTATCAATCTAAGGAACACACCCATCTATATGATCCAGGGAGCGCATGACCCCATCTTCCCCATACAATTGAGTCGTCGTGTGAACCAGATACTCTCTGACATGAGATACCCAGTGGTCTATCGCGAACATGGGGAAAAAGGAATGGCGCATGGAGGACATTTCCTCCCAGAAAATGAAATTCCCGATTTAATTGAATGGATTAAAAAGCAAAAACGTGATCAAAATCCGACCATAGTAAGAATGACCCGCGAGAACAACCATCTGGGCACGATTCACTGGGCGCGTCTGATCAAGGGAAAAAATCTTGCTTCCCTTGAACTTCCTGGTCCAGAAAGCCCCAAACCCAACAACAGGAACGGAAAAATAGCTACTTTGTTTGCAGAGAGTAAAGGAGAAAATCGATTTGAAGTGATGGGAGAAAATCTGGTCGAGTATGATCTTTTTTTCAATACAGATACGGTAGATTTTGAAAAAACAGTCACCATCACCACTCAAAAAATTCAGAATCAAAACAACAAACTGGTAGCAGGCGAGAAAAAAATCAGCTTTCAAAATAAAGTAAAAAAAGACCTCGCAGTTTTACTTTATGGCTATAAGCGATTTCGCGATCCTCATAGGCTCTACGACGCGAAGGTCAACATCTTATTAGAAACAACTCTGGTTAAATCTATACCATGAGCGAAGCACCCTCTTCCGAAATTCCTGATTCACTTTTAGAAAAGTCAATGAAGCTCCTGGGCTGGGAGCGAATAACTACGGCTTTGGCCAATCATACTTGCTCACCTTACACCCATAATCTCTGCCTGCATTTAAAACCTGAAACAGATTATGAATCTGCAGAAAAACGATTGGATGAGACGACTGAGATGATGGCCTTGCTGGACTCTCTCGAATCGTTTCCCATGGATCGGTTTGAAGACATCAATCCCATCTTCAAAGATGTTGACGAGCAACACATCATCGATACCGGGCAATGCCTCATCATTATGAAACTGCTACGTCTTTGCGGGAATCTTTGCAAAGATTTAAACAAAAAAGATCCTTTTCCGAATATCCAGAATTGGCTGTCACAACTCGATCCTCTGAAAGAATTTTCTGATGACCTCATTCGGTGCATAGACGATGAGGGCAATATTAAAGATAATGCCACTCCAGAATTAAAACAGGCGCTCCGCGAAATCGAAACTGCCCGTAACAAACTGGAAGAAAAAATCCGCAAACTTTTTTCCAGCACCACAATCAAAGAAGCCCTACAGGATTCTTATATTACGGAGCGGCAGGAAAGAATGGTGATCCCTGTCCGCGCTGAATTCAAGTCCAAAGTAGACGGGATTGTGCATGACATCTCGGGAACCGGTCAGACCCTTTTTATCGAACCTGCATCGGTGGTTCCCCTCAACAATCAATTGAAAATCGCACGATTGAAGGTGGCTCAAGAAAAAGCACTAGTTTTACAATCCCTTGCAATTCAGACCAATCAACACAAAGAACCTCTACAGAAAAACATTGAGAGTTTAGCGGTTCTCGATCTCATTTATGCCAAAGCCCGCCTGGCAAAATCAATGGCTGCTGTAAAATGTCCCATGAACCAGGAATCCAAAATGCGGTTAAAGGAAGCTCGGAATCCGGAGCTGACGTTGGATGGTGAAAAAGTAATACCTAACACCATCGAATGGGATGTATCGGTTAAAGTCGTTATCATTTCCGGTCCCAATACAGGTGGAAAAACGGTGACTCTGAAAACACTGGGGTTACTATCTTTAATGGTGAGATCGGGACTTTTCCTTCCTGTTGAAAAAAATTCTCAAATACCCTTTTTCCCAGAAATTTTTTCAGACATTGGAGATGACCAGAATATCCAATTAAAGTTGTCCACGTTTTCCGGTCATCTTGAAAAAATTATTCGCATAATTGACAATGCGACCCCAGGATCGCTGGTACTCCTGGATGAGTTGGGGATAGCCACCGACCCCAACGAAGGGGCTGCACTTGCTGAATCAATTCTCTTAGAGCTAAAGCGAAAAAACATAATGACACTGGTCTCAACCCATTATTTTTCTTTAAAAATACTGGCCCAAACCCAGGAAGGATTTTTGAATGCTTGCACTGAATTCGATTTGGATACCATCAGCCCTACCTACCGCTTGATATTTGGTGCCCCTGGGCAAAGTGCCGCACTGGATACCGCAGAACGATTGGGATTACAACGAAGCATCATTGATCATGCTCGCAACTTATATCAGGCCAAAGACAAGCGCGCTGAAAACCTGCTGGAAGACTTGACCCGCCAAAGATTGCAGATGCATCAGGATCAGGAAAAAATAAAACTTCTAAAGGCAGAAGTGGAGCAATTGAATAGGGAACAAAATCAGCTCACAGAAAGACTTCGGAATGAAGAAAAAGAATTTCAAAAAAATAAAAACAAAAAATTACAGACTGAAGTCCGTGCTGGAAAAACCGCGATCCAAAAAATGATTCAGGAGATAAAAGGGGAAAAAGCTTTACCCAAAATACGAAAAGTGGAAAAGAAAATACAAGCGATAGGCAAAGGCCCACTAACATCGGATCACAATTTAGAAGACTGGAGTATTCCAGCAGAAGAATTATTATCCGGCGACATCGTATTACTAATGAATTTGGGCGCAACAGCAACACTTCTCGAAACTGCAAAAGGAAAGAAAAAAGTACAAGTTCGTATGGGAAATATCAACACCACGGTTGAGGTATCCTCCCTACGTGGTAATCCCCGACAGAAAAACAACCCAAATAAAGAAAACCAAAAATTCTCCATGAACATCGAAGCCGGATCGCAAGGTGGATCCTCATGTGATCTTAGAGGCATGAACTCTGAAGAAGCGGAAACAAAAATGGAAGCATTTATCAGCCATGCAATCGTAACCAAAGTTCCGCGGGTAACGATTATTCATGGGCATGGGATGGGAACTATAAAGAGTCTCGTCAGAAATTACCTGGAAAAAACGGGAATTTGCAAACAATTTGCTCCCGGAAGACGCGAAGAAGGGGGTACTGGCGTAACTATTGTGGAGTTTTGAATTTTTAAGAAATCAGCTCCCTCACCTTTTTTTTCAATTTCGGCACCAGCTTTTTTTCAAACCACGGATTCTTCTTAAGCCATATGTTATTTCGAGGGGAAGGATGCGGCAATACAAAGTATTCGGGTTGATACTCTTTCCAATTTTTTACCGTTTCGGTGAGAGTGGTTTTTTTATTCGAATTTAAAAACCAACCCTGAGAGTATTGACCTATAAGAAGAGTGAGCTGCCTTTGTGGCACCTTTTCCAGAATGGGTTGCATCCATTTTTTGGCGCACTCGGGGCGCGGCGGCAAATCTCCTGATTTACCTTTTCCGGGGTAGCAAAATGCCATTGGGACTATAGAAAAGTATTTCGTGTCATAAAACTGGTCTTTGGACACTTGCATCCATTCACGCAACCGGTCTCCACTGGCATCGTTCCAGGGAATTCCAGACTCATGCACCTTGATTCCCGGGGCCTGGCCGACAATCAGAATTTTCGATTTTGCAGAAAATGAGAAAACGGGCTTCGGTGGATAAGGAAGATCATCTGCACAGAGTATGCAGGCTTTTATATTTTTTTTAAGCGCTGCAATTGTGTTAATTTGAACCATACTTATATTCTAATTATAAGGAGATGCAAAATGAACAGGAAAACAACACCTGTCTTAATTTTATTTTTACTCGGATTTTTTATTTGCGCGGGTCAAGCTTGGAGTGGAGAGGTGCAAACCATTACTTTACAAGGGAAACCCTTGACTCTGATGGGGGAAAAATCGCAGGTGGGAAAAACACTCCCGACCGTCCGCCTCCCTGACCTGGGACTGAACATGATTGACCTGCAATCGTTCAAAGGCAAGGTGACGATTCTGAGTGTCGTTCCCTCCCTGGATACTCCCACCTGCGACAAACAAACTCATATACTCAGCGAAGAAAATAATGGTCTGGATAAATCCACAAATCTTATTACAGTGAGTCGTGACCTGCCCTTCGCGCAAAAACGGTTCGCCAAAGAAGCCAAAATAAGCAATATTACTTTCCTGTCAGATTACCGTGACGCTGAGTTTGGGAAACTGACCGGGCTATTGATCAAAGAAAACCGTCTGCTGGCCAGAGCCGTATTTGTTCTGGACAAAGATGGAATCATTCGCTATCTGGAAATCGTCTCTGAACTGGCGAAACTCCCAGACATGGAAAAGGCAATGGAGTTCGCCCGATCACTCTGACTTTTAGGACCCAAATTGCGGTCCATATATTTTATCGGCCCGATAAATTTTGAACTTTATGGCTAAATCAATATTTTTGGAATCCCGCCAATGAAGGTATCACTCTACGAAATAGGTATCGCGGTCAGGAAAAACAGGGGGGCTATGGAAATTCAAAAGCTTGAGAGAATCCTCCTCTGTAGTAAACTCATGAATAGTGCTGGGGGGAACTCGAAAAAAACATCCTGGTTGAAGAGAGTATAAATTATTTCCCAAGTTGGCTTGTCCTGAGCCGGACAAAACATAATACAACTCTTCGCCTTTTTTATGAAAACTAGCTTTTTTGGTTTGGTGAGGCTCAAGCTCAACAAGATATGCAGAAAAATTATTGCAAGCCTCTCGATCAAGAAGTTGTTGGATCTGGATCCCCTTCAGATTGAATTTGGGAGAAGAAGAAGGTTCTACAAACACCACCTCATTTTTTGGATTCATTTAAAAAACCCTTCCATCAACCCTCAACAGACCTCTCATTTTAATTAAAGACTTTGACCAATTCGCTGAAAACAGTCTTTTCTTTTTTAAGCTTATTTTCATTTCCGAGAACACAGACTTTGCCTTCATCGCGTATTTTTTGGAATAGTTCTGAATATTTTTTCAGATCCTCCAACTGAGTCGCTAATAATTCGCGACGAAACTGCAATCGCATCTCATGTGTTCGCCCTGTAAGATGGTCTATCATGGAAGAAGATCCTTTTCTATCAGGGGTTAAAGGCGGATCCATTTTTCCGACACAGCCAATTATAATTTTCTTTAACTCTTCCGGGGGAATATCGAGTTGGGCGAGAAAATCTGCGATTTCATCATACACATCCAATGTTTCAGACAGGTTGGGATCACGATAAGAAACGAGGCCATAATCTCCCGTTAAAAAATCGAATGAATTGCTGCTTCCATAAGCCCCGCCATGTACTCGAACCTTATCCCATAAATAACCAGTACGAAGAAGTCCCTTCAACACCTCAAACCGACCAGAATATTTGAAACCCATCTCGTATAAATTTGCACCCTTGCCAACATGCTGAACGTTACTGGCAGTTAAAAATCCCTCATTGGGTGAAACTGTCTGAAAAGTCCATTTCTCAACTTCAACTTCAGAGTCTGAAAGAAGATCGTAAAGGCTGTTGATGCGTTTTTCAATTTTTCCATAATCTTTTTCTTCACAAGTAATATTGAAAAGGATGTTTTGTTTTGTGAATATTCGCTCTGCCACCTTTTGGAATTGTCGAGCCACCTCCTGAGGATCTTTTTCGACCTGCGCCAATAGGTTTTCCAAAAATCTATAATAGGTTATCCCATCCGTAAGCTCATCGAATTTTCCAAGACGCGAGTGGTAAGATTGCAATCTCGAAAGAACATAATGGTTGCCACTGGGAACTATCGAATCTTCCATATCCGCTTTCGCGCTACGAATAATTTCTACCAGTCGTTTATGGTTTTTAAAACTATAATCTGAAAACAATTCGTCAAAGAGATCGAACAAGTCATTGATTTTCTCCATCAGAGCCTTGCCATTAAAAAAGATATAGGAAAGAATGGATTGACGATCTTGAACCGTCGCCGATGAAAAATGAGAACTGCGAATTCCACCGGTGTTTATTCCTATCTTTTTTGAAATCTCAGTATAAGAGTTTCGTTCCGTGCCCATACCCAAAATAAGGGAACCCAACAGAGGAACATACTGGAGCATATCCTGGGGTACGGTATTGATGTTAAATCCAATTTGGGTGTAAGCAATGTGATTTGTAAACAGATCGTGGAATAAAACGGTCTTTCCACCCGAGCCTTTAATTTCCATCGGATAATTTTCTATACTGTCAGGAACATCTTTAATCTCGAGGGAAGGAAGAGCAGCCAACGCTTCCGGACTGTCTGCTTTCAACTGATTTTCCTGCAGCCTACCTGTTTCTTTTATCAGGGCTTCTATTTCTTCCGCACTCAAACTGTTTTTAATTTCTTTCAGTTTCTTTCTTTCCCGCGCTTCTTGTTTTTTTCCAAGTCCTGCTTGAGGAGTGGCTACAAGAATACTTTTATGAGAATTTTCTATCAGGTAACGCTTGATCAACCCTTCAAAGTATCCCTGATTGGATTTCTTCTTGATCTTCCGCATCACCTTTTCAAACTTTAAGTGAGAAAATGGGTCTTTGCCGTACAACCAGGAACCCAAAGCCTGTATATTGTAAACAATCCCTTTTGCAAAACCTCCAAAGTTTGCCTCTCTCAAACGGAAGTCTACGGAATTAACAGCAGATCGAACTATATCTTCCTCAATCCCATTTTCAACCAGACCTTTTAAAGTGGCGTCAATGATTTCCAGAATTTTTTCTTCGTTTTTTGCTTCTGTTCCTTTCAACCCAACCGCAAATAAAGTATCGGCGCGATTATCATCAAACCCGCCACCGATAATTTCACTGCCCAGCTGTGAATCAATCAAAGCTTTTCGTAACGGAGAAGCGGAAGTTCCCAGTAATAGATGGCTTAAAATACTGAATCCCATACAATGCTCATAGTTGATCGCCTTGTCTAGCTTGACCCCCAACAAGACGTAGGTTTTTTTATCTATCGATTCATGACTGGATACTGGATAGTTGAAGGCTTTTCTTTTAGGTTTCCTAAAAGTTCGCTGGTGTTTAATGGAGGTATTCACTTCAATGCGATCAAAATCTTTTAAATATTTTTCGTGCAGAAACGAGAGGTATTCAGTCGTATCCCCATCTCCATATAAAAAAATCCTACTGTTGGATGGGTGATAATGCCTTTTGTGAAATTCCTTAAAATCCTTATAAGTTAGATCGGGAATATTTTTAGGATCGCCACCTGATTCGTACCCGTAGGTAGTTGAAGGAAATAGCGAATGCGCAAGTTGTCTGTCCACACAGCTTTCCGGATCAGAAAACACACCCTTCATCTCATTGAACACGACGCCCTTGTAAACTATCTTATCATCCGGGTTTGTAAGCTCGTAATGCCAACCTTCCTGCTTGAAAGTATCTTCAGAAATTACTGGATAGAACACCGCATCCATATATACATTCATCAGGTTAAAAAAGTCTTTCCGGTTTCTGCTGGCTACCGGGTACATCGTCTTATCGGGAAAAGTCATCGCATTCAGAAAAGTCTGCAAACTTCCTTTCATCAACTCTACAAAAGGTTCTTTAACTGGGAAGTTTTTTGATCCACATAGAACACTATGTTCAAGAATATGAGCCACTCCAGCATCGTTTGTTGGTGGCGTTCTGAAAGTCGCGCTGAAAACTTTATTATCATCGTCATTCTCCAGAACCATTACTTCTGCGCCAGTTCCTTCATGCTCAAAAAAAAGGCCGAGGGATTTCAACTCTGCGATCTCTTCTTTCTTAATTAGCTTGAAACCACAATAACTTTGATTGAGTTCAAAACTCATAAATTGCTTTCTCCAGTTTTAAAAAATGTGGGACCCAAAAGCATCCAATTAGGACTACCATGCATTTAGATGCTTTTGATCTATGAACGATCTAATAAAGTTTGATCACTTCGCTTTAATATCAAGGCCTATCGGACAGTGATCTGAACCCATGACATCCGGAGTAATAAAAGAGTCTTTTACCTTTTTCATCAAACCTTCCGTCACAAAAAAATAGTCAATACGCCAACCTATATTCTTAGCCCTTACATTAAAACGGTAGCTCCACCAGGTATATTGATCGGGGTCCCCGTTAAAAGCACGAAAGCTGTCAACATAACCATGTTCAACAAATTTATCGACCCATTCCCTTTCTTCAGGCAAAAATCCTGAGTTTTTTTGATTGGCCTTGGGGTTTTTCAAATCGATTGGTTTATGGGCTGTATTCACATCCCCGGTTATCACCAACTCCTTACCTTGCTCTCTCAACGATTCACAATGTTCCAAAAAAGCATCATAAAATTCCATTTTATATTGCAGCCTCTCTGACCCACTCGTACCATTTGGGAAATAAACATTGAGAAGATCAAAATCCTTAAATTCCATTCTGATGACCCTGCCTTCGCAATCAAAACGTTCAATCCCCATTCCCATATGAACTGCCCCCGGTTTTTTTTTGGTGAATACGGCCACCCCACTATAGCCTTTTCTCTCTGCAGGGTTCCAGACTGCGTGATAACCTTCAGGATTAAGTATGCTTTCATCCAAGTCCTCTGTACGAGCTTTGATCTCCTGGAGGCATACTACATCGGGCGTTTCTGATTTTAACCAGTCAAAAAATCCCTTTTTGACTACCGCACGCAGACCATTTACATTCCAACTGAAAATTCGCATAAAGTTTAATAATATTAGGGTTTTTTAAAAATCATTCTGGGATATACATGATCCAGTTTTTTGAAGTGGGTTAGTATAATCAATTTTGAAGGAATAAAATCTAGAAAGAGTACAGAAGAATCATTTCCAATTGCCCAGGTAAAAAGCAGCGAGATAAGCTAGAAACCCCAGCCACAAATTTCGACCTAGAGTTTGGTAATGTTTAAAAGAATGCAAATCTTCAGCTTTTGGGTCAAATAAAAACCAATATTCAACCACAAACCAAATCGGCGGCCCCATGGCCCAACCGCCAAAAATTACATATCGAGGACAACCGGTTAGATGGGAATGATAAGTGTAACCTAGACCGATAGCCACAAGAACAGGCCCCAGAAGCTTCCGAATTTTTCTTTTGCTCCATTCAGTTTTTTCGGGTAAAGAATCCAATTTCTTTCATCCTTTAATTTATACTAACTGGCCATCAGTGGAATATAATAGCAGCCTATCTCACCGAAAAATAGCAGCACAAGATGGCGTTTTTATCTTATTTTTCCTACCCCAGTTCTCAGAAAAAAAGTTCAATCCCGCCTCGGCGAAATCCAAATAATTACTTTATTTACAATGTATTATAGGTGCGTATGGTTTTTAACTTAAAGCCGTGGTTTTTAATTTAAAAATAGGGTATCCTTGGGTTTATGGTTTAAGATTAATGCTTATCTCAAAAAAAATAGAAAACACAGTTATCTTAGGGAGGATAAATGTATGTGGCATTATAATCGAGCGGGATTTGCTGTTCTAATGCTGGCATTTTTTGTATTTGCCGTGGTACCGCCCACCATGGCTGCCGAAACACCAGACCCCACAGCTTGTGATGGCGATGGAACCAGTGTACGCAAAGGTAGACCCGGTATCGCCTCCGTTGAGGTAAGAGATGGTGTGGGCCCCACCAGGAAATTAGTTCGAGACGGAATTTACTCCTCCGCAGCTAAATCTTCAGGAAAAGTATCTAAAGAAGACAAACGCCATTTATGTCTTGCATTGTCCCCCATCAAAAACCCTGAGTCTCGCTACGCACATAAAGATCACAGTAATTATTATTGCACTCTGATCCTAAATCGAGACAGCCAAGCTTATTGCTATGCAATTGTTACAGGTGACCCAAATAAATGTAAAAATATTGTAAGTAGCGAGCTAGAAAAAGAATGCAATGAAAAAGCCAAGTAGCTGCTGCAATTTATCTTAATAAAAAGGGCGGTCCAAAGGGCCGCCCTTTTTTTATACCTCGAATGAGCCCCATCGAACTGGATGTCCGAAATTTAAAAGTTTCCTTTTCCACTCCCCAAGGAAACTTTTCGGCTATTAATGGAATAAGCTTCCAACTCCATAAAGGCGAAACCTTAGCATTGGTTGGCGAATCCGGTTGCGGTAAAACAGTAAGCGCACTATCTATATTACGACTTCTGCCGGAGCTCCCTGCAAAAATTACCAGCGGTGAAATAATCTATTCAGGAAAAAACCTTCTATCCCTGAACGCCAAAGAAATGAGAAAGATCAGAGGCGAAGAAATATCTATGATATTTCAAGATCCCATGACCTCGCTCAATCCTGTTTTGACAATTGGCGAACAGCTAATTGAAACTCTTTTGCAACATAAAAGTTTAAATAAAAAAGAAGCGCTTTTAAAATCTTCGCAATTATTAGGCAAGGTGGAGCTTCCTTCGCCGGAGGAAAAAATAAAGCAATACCCTCATCAATTAAGTGGTGGCATGCGGCAGCGCGTCATGATTGCTATGGCTTTAGCCTGCGAACCCAAAATTCTAATTGCTGACGAGCCCACGACAGCATTGGACGTTCTCATTCAGGCTCAGATACTGGATCTTCTTGAAAATCTCAAGAGAGAATCTGGTATGTCCATGCTTCTTATTACGCATGACCTGGGAGTGGTTTCAGAAATTGCGGAACGAGTCATGGTTATGTATGCAGGAGATGAAATAGAAACCGGCCCAACAAAAAGTTTATTAAAAAACCCAAATCACCCCTATACGAAAGGGCTGGTTTCATCTCGCCCTCACCTAGGAATTAACAGGAAGAAAGAGCCACGGCTTACAGAGATCCCAGGTAACGTACCCAATCCCAATCAACGACCTACCGGTTGCTCCTTTCATCCGCGTTGTAATTGGGTTATGGAAAAATGTAAAACACAAAAACCCATTTCAGAAACTTTAAACCCAAATCGACAATACAGCTGCCATCTAGACCCGGGAACAATATGACATCCTATAATTCATTTCTAGAAGTCAGAAATCTCAAAAAATTTTTTCCATCGAAAAATTCTTTTCTCGCCAAAAATATTAATTGGGTCCGAGCTGTCGATGGTATTTCATTTATCCTAAAAGAAGGGGAAACTCTTGGGTTGGTAGGCGAAAGTGGTAGCGGGAAATCCACCGCCGCGCGCGCCCTGCTCCGTCTGGAAACCCCTACCTCCGGTTCGGCCTACTTCAAGGGCCAGAATTTAGCAGATTTATCTGAATTAGAACTTCGTAGTCTTCGGAAAGAAATGCAGATGATTTTTCAAGACCCTTTTTCATCCATAAACCCGCGACGGAAAATAGGCGAGGTCTTAAGTGAACCCTTCGCAATTCATGGCCTCAAAGAAAACGTTCATGAATCCGTGACAGAGCTACTTAATCAAGTTGGCCTTTCACCCGAACATGCCCAAAGGTATCCCCATGAGATGAGCGGGGGTCAATTGCAACGCGTGGGAATAGCCAGAGCCATTGCATTAAACCCTAGCCTTGTTGTTGCCGACGAACCCGTATCTGCTTTGGACGTTTCGGTACAAGCCCAAGTCGTCAATCTTATGATGGATTTAAAAGAAAAACTGGGAATATCCTACCTATTCATTTCCCACGATATGGGGGTAGTCGAATATTTTTGCGACCGGGTAGCAGTGATGTATTTAGGAAAGATTGTTGAAATCGCCAGTAGCGAAGAAATATATAAACGGCCCGGACATCCCTATACCGAGGCTCTTCTGAATGCGGTTCCTGGATTGGAATTAGAAAAGAAAAAAAGAAATTTAAAGGTGCGCGGAGACATCCCCGATTCAGCCAATCCGCCCCACGGTTGTTCTTTTCATACACGTTGCCCTATAAAAGAAAAACAATGCGAAGAAATGGAACCGGCTCTTAAAGAAGTCGCATCAGGACATCAAGTTGCATGTTTTTTAAAATAGAGACAGATAAGTAAAGGCTAATCCTCTTTACTATCCGGTAAGGACGGCAGGGGCGAAGCATGGTGCATGATCATTTTCCAATCCCCGTCATTCAGCTGAAACAAATTGGTTGAAAAAACTTTAGAAGCCAGAACACCATGGGCAGCTATGGTGTACAGTTTTTCAACGCAAGACACCCAGGCCAAATTTTCAGAGGCTATTACGGTGACATCCGAAGCTTGGATATCCATATTTCCCGAGTTTTTAAATATTCCCTGCCAACTTTCCATAATGGGCTCGAATCCATTTAGTGGGTTCCAACCAGGATGAACACAAGTTACATTTTCATGGGAACTCCATACCTCTTTCATGGCATCCAGATCACGAGCATTAAAGGCTTTATAAAATTTTTCATTTGCTGCTATTGCCAACTCTTCATTTATCATTTAACACTTTCTTTAATATTAGAGTTGTTTACATTAACCTTTTACTAATATGTCCAGGGCAGCAAAAGTTTCATTCGATGCCCAGTTTTTGGCCCCATCAACTCGTGCCGCTATCCTTCCATTTTTATCTATCACATATGTAAAAGGGATGGTAAAGGAGGGATAAAGCTTTTCCGCTATCCCCTCCGAATCCAAAAGAATCGGAAAGGTAAGATTATTTGTATCGACGAATTTTTTAACCTTTAAGCTATCTCCTTTATCGAGACTTACTGCAAGCACCGTTAGTCCTTGCGACCGATATCTGCGGTAAAGTTTTTCAATAGCCGGCATTTCCTCAAGACATGGAGCGCACCAGGTAGCCCAAAAATTTAAAACGATGACTTTGTCTTTATAATCATCAAGGCCTTCCAGGTTTCCACGCAGGTTTCTCAATGTAAACTTAGGAGCCTTCTTACCAACGTCAGTGCTGCCTTGCGCAGTTGTTTCAGTTTGGGAAGCGGTAGGATTTTGCATTCGGAAAACAAACACTATTGCCGTAATAACAAGCAGCAAATAGAGCAGTCCATGCCTTTTAAGATGAATAGAGTTTTTCTCTTTTAAGACGGTCGATTTCATCTTTTAACTTTTCCTGACGAACGCGTTGTCCCATGAGTAAAAAATACAACAGCGTGAAAGCACCCAAAGAAATCCCCAGGGTTGCAAGCATACTGGGGTCCATCCCCTTTCCAAACCCTTCAGATGAAATCACCTTGGGTTGAGGATGAAATGTCCGCCACCATAAAACGGAAAAATGAATGAAGGGAATGTTTAAAAAACCTACGATCCCCAACACCGCCGCATAGCGGGCTCGCATGGAACCGGGATCTGTTTGAGCGCGCAACATTAAATAGGCAACATAAATCAGCCATAGAATTAAGGTAGAAGTCAAACGCGCATCCCAAACCCACCATGTGCCCCAAATAGGTTTCGCCCAGATAGGACCTGTTATCAAAACCAGAGAACAAAAA
>CAZECX010000052.1:0-22964 GCA_964510965.1 uncultured Nitrospina sp.
AACCAGACCGGTTATCCACATCCAGAAAATGGCACCGGGACCCCCCAAAGCAACAGCCGTGCTGACCCCGGCTATATTGCCAATGCCAACCGTTGCCGCAAGAGCCGTCATCAAAGAACCAAAGTGAGAGATATCTCCCTGCCCTTCCCGCTCCTTGGAAAAAGTCAAACGCAGAGCATAGAAGAGAGAACGAAACTGGATTCCCCGAAGCCGGATAGTCAACCAGAAACCCGTGCCCAGCAAAAGCACAAGAAGCCAGGGCCCCCACATAAAACTCGCAAAAGCAGAAAAAAAAGTATTCATAAATTAAATTTCGGTGGGACTAAATTTATTACACGGGGTTATTATAGAACAAAAGTGCCAACCTTTTGTCCTTGAGGCAAGTAACGATGGGCCATCTCGGGTTCGAACTGAGGACCTACTGACTAAGAGTGCAATACAAACATTTTCGGCAAATTGCTGACTTCCAGTCAGCTCCTGTTTTTAGCTATGTTTTCATACACTTTAAAGCTGTTCTATATACTCCATAAGTTTTGTCTGTAGGGTTATCGGTCATAGCCCATGGCTTTGGTCAACAATTTGGTAGTAAAGAGGTCAGGTTTTGGGGAGATTTTCCAGTAGGGTTAAAATTCCGCTATCATCAAACTGATCGGCCAGTTCTTTTAAATGATCGGCAAGTAAGGAGCCATCTGGTTTTAAGGTACTCAACTCTTGCAAATAAGGGTCTAACTCCATAAAGTCTCCCATATTGACCGTGTCTCTTAATTTGTCGATCAGCGGTTGAGGCACTTTGGTGCTAGAGAAATCCAGTTTTTTGTTGGCTTTTCCATTGCCTGGATTTAAAACTTTTAACGAATTGAGAACCTTATTTAAAGCATCGGAAAATTCATTAAATAATTTTTCTTTAACGCCCTTTTTTCCTTTAGCAATTTTTGTTTCCAGGGTCTCTGAAATTGTAGCAAGGTCTTTTGCTCCGATATTAGCTGCCACTCCTCGAACTGTGTGGACCAGGCGCTCGGCCGTTTCTTTATCTCCTGACTCCAAGGCTTCCTTAATTTCCTGGCTGATATCCACAAAGTCATTATAAAACCGGATCAATAATTTATGGTAGAGCACCGTATTCCCACCCACCACAGAAAGTCCAGCTTGGGTATCAATGCCTTCAAGTTCAGGAATGGAAACTTCTTCTTTTTGGATTTTAGTTGTTGATACAATCTTCTCTTGAGCACCCTTATCAAGATGAGGAATCCATTTGGTTAGTGCTGAGAACAATTCCTTTGTACTAATCGGTTTGGACACATGATCATTCATTCCTGCCTTAATACATTTCTCACGGTCCCCCTGCATGGCGTTAGCAGTCATCGCAACTATTGGAAGTTTGGCGAAACGCTCCTTTTTGCGGATGGCTGAGGTAGCTTCATAACCATCCATTATCGGCATTTGACAATCCATCAATACACAGTCGTAATCGGATTTAGAAATCATGTCAACCGCTTCAGAACCGTTGTTGGCAATGGCAATTTTGAACCCCGCCTGCTCTAAAATCTCCTTGGCAATTTCCTGGTTGATGGCATTATCTTCCACCAGTAAAATACTGGCGCCGCGAATTTTATCCAGAACTTTGGCTTCATCGACCGCTGATTTCTGGAAGGAAGTTTTGTGTTGTTTTTTCTCAACCTCGCCGCCGAATACTTCAATAATGGTATCGAACAACACTGAGGTGTTCATGGGTTTTACTAAAAATGCATCCAGCCCCACTTCCTCTGCCTGCTGGGAAACTTCTTCTCGACCATAGGCGGTCAGCATGATTATTTTCGGAGTATGTTTCAGTTTGGGATGTTTTTTAATAATCTCGGATGCGCGGATTCCATTCATCTCTGGCATCTGCCAATCCATAATGATGAATTCAAAAGGACTGTCCAAGTCAGCGGCTTCCACCATGGAAATACCCTCTGCACCTGAAGTTGCTAAAGAAACATCAAAATCAAAGGACCGCAGGGCATGCTCAAGAATCTCGCGTGCCGATTGGTTGTCGTCCACAACAAGGACCCGCTTTCCTTTCATGTCTTGTGAAGCAGCTAAAACATCGCGCTCTTTCTCCTCTCCCTTTTTAAAAACCCCGGTAAAAATAAACCGGCTTCCTTTTCCCGGCTCACTTTCTACCCAGATTTTGCCATCCATTAATTCGACAAGTTTTTTGGATATGGTGAGCCCCAGTCCTGTTCCGCCATATTTCCGGGTGGTAGAAGCATCTGCCTGACTGAACTCTTTAAACAATTTGCCTATCTGTTCCTCGGTGAGCCCTATCCCCGTATCTTTTACAGAAAGCTCCAACCTCACCTGATCCTTTTCTTCTTCCAGGAGTTGGATTTGTACAATTATTTCTCCCTGCTCGGTAAACTTCACCGCGTTATTGGTTAGGTTGGTCAATATTTGCCCCAGACGGAGTGGATCACCCACAAGATAACGCGGAACCGTCCGCCCAACCTGAAACAAGACTTCCAGTCCTTTTTCCTGCGCCTTCAAGGTAGTGAGCGTTGCCAGATGATCCAGCACATCGTCGAGATGGAAATTGATGCTTTCAACATTCAGCTTTCCAGCTTCAATTTTTGAAAAATCCAGAATGTCGTTGATCAGGCTCAGCAAGGCCTGGCTTGAGATTTGAATCTTATTGATATAATTATGTTGTTTTTTTGTTAGTTCGGTTTTCATCGCCAGATCGCTCATTCCAATGATGGCGTTCATTGGCGTCCGAATTTCGTGACTCATGTTGGCAAGAAAATCACCCTTGGACTGGCTCGCCGCTTCGGCTTCTTTTTGGGCAACTTCCAGTTCCTTGGTCCGCTCTTCAACTTTAACCTCAAGATTCTTCCTTTCGAGATCAAGTTCATGCTCCGCTTTTTTCTGTTCAGTAATATCCTTGGCAATGGTAGCTATGGCAAGGGTCTCTCCATCCTCACCCTTTAACTGGGAAAGGGTCAGCAATACAGGAATCGCTTTCCCATTCTTATCCACTCGGAACCCTTCAATATTCCTTACTTCCTCTCCGGTTTTGCAACGCTCCAAAACCTCGTCTGCCTGGATGTGATTTTCTTTGGGAACCAGAGTTTTAATGGGCTTCCCAATCAACTCTTCTCTGGAATATCCATAGGAACGTACCGCTTCGTCATTCAAATCCTGAACAACGCCATTCAGGTCCTCGATGATGATGGGATCCGAGGCATCCATGAACACCTTCGACATTACACGCATTTCTGCTTCGGCTTTTTTCTGCTCGGTAACATCTCGGGCTATAGTTGCTAATGCAACCACTGCTCCTTCTTCATCAAGTAATTTTGACATCGTCAATAAAACAGGCATGGTTTTCTGATTTTTTGTCCAGCGGATACCCTCAATATTTCGGATCTCTTTGCCTTGCCTACATCCATCATGAAGTTTTTTTGAAACCTCTTTTTGACTATCTGGGACTAAAATGGTGTGAGGTTTTCCTAAAAGTTCATCGCGGGTATAGCCATAAACTTTTTCTACCTCTATATTAACGTCAATGATGTTGCCATTTAAGTCTTCAATGGTTATTGGATCGGCTGCATCCATAAACACCTTGGCTGTCCTGCTTTTTTCCTGGGTTACTTTTAAAATTTCCTGTAACTGCAACTGGCTTTTCACGGAATTAAGGGAGATTGCGATTCCTTCCGCTGAAAGCCTGAGCAGTTCCAGTTGACGTTCTTCAAACTCCCCGGTTGAACCCAGGGCAAGAACACCCAGCACATCATTCTCATAAATCAGGGGGAAAATTAAAAAGTACTCCGGTTTAAAGGTTCCGATCCCTGTATTAATACTCAGATTGGAATTGCCTTCCGTGACATTATTAAGCAGAAGTTCTTTCTTAGATTTAGCGACCTGCCCTATCAGGCCTTCACCTATTTGAAAGCTGTCCTTTTTCTTGCTTTCATCGTTGAAGGCATATGTCCCCGCCAGTTTGTATGAATTTTCCGCATCATCTTTAGAATAGAGGGCACTTGTCTGTGCGTTGAGATATTCACTGAGAAATTCGAGAACGCTGTCCACCATCGGTCCGAGTTCTTTTTCATTCCTCAACCGGTTTGCCAGTTCTGTTTGTCGGGTTTTAGTCCAATCACTTTTTTCACTTTCTTCACCGGCTTTGTGCAGTTGTGTGACCATTTTGTTTACGGCCAAACTAAGTTGATCCTTTTCTCCGCGAACTTTTGTTTGCCGGTTCAAATCTCCATCGGCCACTGCAGCACATACTTCAGCCACTTCGCTCACAGAACCCACCATTTTTTTCATGGATTCGAGAAGTTTTCCAGTTTCATCCTTGGATTGGATATCAAAGATAACGGATGTGTCTCCCGCTGCAAGACTGTCAGAAACCTCAAGAGCCTGACTAATAGGTTTTGCAATGCCACGGGAAATAAGAAAGGCCAGCCACAGGCCCAACGCTATGGCAGACAAACTGGCGGTGATAACACTGAAATTTGCTTCATCTATATCTTTTTCCATCCGAGACTTCTGAGTGGCCCTGGCGATACTATTGGCTTCCTGCGATTTTCGGGCTGCCTCAAGCATGGCCGCCCCAGAGCCTTTTTGTGCCTCATCCAGAGTTCTATAATTCTCCAGGTTTCTTTTGTAGTTGGATATAGAATCAACAACGTTATTGATTTGTGCCAGATTAAATGCTTCCTTAAAGCTTGATTTTAAATCTGCAGAAAGACTTAAGATTGTATGCAAATTTTCCAGTGCTAAATCATAATCTTCAACGTCACGGCTTAAAACGAAATTCTTTTCATCCTTACGAGTGTTCAGGAAAAGCTTGATCACCCTGTTGGCACTATCCGCCTTGGCAAGCTTGTCTTTAACCTTAACTTTTGTATTGGCCATAGCCTGAGCTAATTGTTCCTTTTGATCCTTACGCAAAGAATTGATTTTTTTTTCTATATCCTGCTGCAATTGCAGAGATCGTTTTAAATCGTTGGAGTTTTTTGTTTTTAGATATCGGGTAAACGTTACTTTATAGTTTTCACTACTTTCAATAATTTCGTCGGCAAGTTTCAGGTGATATCCTTGCTGGAATCGTGATCTTAAATTTTTAGCCAGCGTGACCAATTCATCGTTAAAGGTGCTCCATTGTTTAAATACTTTTGGGCGGTTTTTTTGGAGCAACTGTTCCCGGTACATACTGCCCTTGAAGAGTATTTTAAACATCCGGTTCGAGTCATCTGCTTTGGCAAGTCGGTCATCGAGAAAGATGTCTCTGTCTTCCTGAATTTTTTCCAATTGGGATTTCTGATCGGAACGAATGGACTCGGCCTGTTTCAAGGCATTCTGGCCAGACTGCCGCATTTCCAATACTGCAGACTTTTTCTGGTCTTCCAGCCTGACATAAGATTGAAAGGCATCGTCATATTGATTGACAATTGCTTGGACTGTATCGAGTTGCTCAATGTTTTCCAGGGTTTGGAAGCGGGATCGGGTGGCTTGAATCTGCGTGCGGATGGATTGAATTTTGTCCGATACTTTTTTGGCGTAAACAGGATCGCCGCGCAGGATGTAGTTCTTCTCTTGAATTCTAGCCTCAAGAATTCCCTTAACAAGCCGGTTAACGTCATCGGCTTTAATGATACGGGTATCCAGGCGGTTAACCCCTTGATAACCGAAATAACCTACCAGGCTGGTCAACACTAAGATAATGGCAAACGAACCCGTTAATTTTGCCCGGATTGTTAAATCCTTCATCATAAGTCAACCACCCTCCCGTTTTGGTCAATCTTCTTATGAAGATTTATGCTTGGAATATTCAATATATCGTTCCATTCTATTTATTCATTGTCAACTTGTTAAATCCAATTTCTCAAGGGTTTTTCAATAAATTAGTACAAAGAAATAAAGTTTACCGCTATAGGATTACATTAACGCCTGGTTTCGGTTATCCGATGGGTAATGTCTTTTACATTCATCGGTCTATTTGATATCTTGTCAAAATATTTATGCCAAACTTTCCATTAAAGGTTTAACCAACACAATTGGGCCAATAATTAGGATTGTTCTATGCAAATCATTACGCCAATTTGCGGTTTCATTTCATTTTTCCTCGGCGTGATTGTTCTATTTGGTTGGTATACCCATTCCCCCACCCTTATTCAGGTTCATCCCAGTTTTGTGGCCATGCAATACAATACCGCTCTGGGATTTTTGATTTGCGGGATAGGCCTTCTTGCTATTTTAAAATCAAAAACTAGAATTTTTAGATCGTGCGGCCTGTTTCTAGTACTACTGGGTAGTTTGACACTTATCCAATATATATTTGGTTTAAATTTTGGAATCGATCAGATTTTCATGGAGCATTATATTGACCAGAAAGCATCGCATCCCGGACGTATGGCTCCCAACACCGCTTTATGCTTTCTTCTGGTTGGGCTTTCATTTCTATATACTCCCATAAAAAAATTAGAAAAAAATTCAACAACTTCTTTGGCAATTCTGGGCTCGCTCACCTGGGCTCTTGGTACCGTGGCTTTTGCTGGATACGCTATGAAATTGGAAACTGCTTATGGTTGGGGAAACCTGACACGAATGGCAGTTCACACCGCGAGCGGTTTCATAGTGATGGGTGTCGGAATCATTTCCCATTCCTGGAACATGCAGTTGCGAGAAAAAACTGCATTACCTCCTTGGTTACCCTTATTGGCGGCTTTGGTCAGTTTTACGGTTACGCTTTTACTCTGGCAAGCCCAATCGGCGGAACAAGATCGAGGAATATTGGAACAAATAAATGCCGCTGCAAAAAATATTGAAAGTGAACTGATAACAGAATTGGAAGGAAGGATTAATGGACTGGAGAGAAGGGGTAAACGGTGGGAGCGAGGACAAATTCCTGCCCGCGAAGAATTTTCTACAGACATAAACCTTTATATCGAACAGCATGTAAGCGTGGTTGGTGCGCTGTGGATGGATTCCAATTTAAACCTTCAATATAGTACTCCTAAAGATACTGATACCAATTTGATCACTGATATTGAAAAACAAAAAGACAGAATGAGTAGCATGATGAAAGCCAGAGATGAAATAAAAACCGTTGCACTTGGGGGATTTAAATTAAGCACTGATGAAAGAGTTTTATTAGTTCATATTCCTGTTTTCAAAAATTTTGAATTTCAAGGCCTGCTGGTTGGAGTCCTGCAACCCAGAAGATTACTGGCGGAAACCCTATCCACGCAAATCGACGAGGGAATTTCGGCCGAAGTTTTAGGGCCTGCAGAACTGGAGGAAGAAGTAGCTAGTGGAAACAATATTAAAGACCGTTGGATGGTGGAAAGAGATGTTGGCTTTATGGGTGTTTCTGCAAAACTAAAAGTTCGCCTCAGTAAAGAAGGTCTGAAGAAAAAATCTTCCTTTGTTGCCAATGCTATTTTAATTGTTGGCTTACTTATTTCATTTCTACTTTTCCTGACTATACGGATTGCACAACGTGCGAAAAGGAGTGCCGAAGAGACAATAAAAGCCCATGAAGCGTTAAAAGGTATCCAAGAAAAACTTAAAAAAAACAACGAACTCCTGTTGGAAGGTGCTTTGGAAGGAATATATGGGTTAGATCTTGAAGGGCGTACTACTTTTGTTAATCATGCCGGAGCAGCAATGATAGGTTATACCGCTGAAGAATTATTAGGAAAACCACAACATCCCCTGATCCACCATACAAAAGCGAATGGCGAGCCTTACCCCAGAGAAGAATGCCATATCTACGCGGCGTTCAAAAACGGGAAAGTGCACCACGAAGAAAATGAAGTGTTTTGGAAAAAAGATGGAACCAGTTTTCCTGTTGAATACACCAGCAGACCTGTCAGAGAGGGAGATAAAATTACAGGAGCGGTTGTAACTTTTAGCGATATTTCGCGTCGCAAAAAAACCGAAAAGGCTTTGAAGGAAAATGAAGAACAGTTTCGTACCCTGGTCGACAATATCCCCGGAGTGAGCTACCGGTGTCTGATCGATAAGGATTGGACCATGCTTTACATCAGCGATGCCATCAATGCTTTATCGGGTTACCCACCTGAAGATTTCATCCACAACGCCGTACGAACCTTTGATAGCATCAATCACTCGGAAGACAGAAAAATGATTGCCGAGGCTGTTGACGAATGTATAAAGAAAAAAGAACCGTTTACCGTGGAATACAGAATCATTCACGCCGATGGCAGAATACTTTGGGTGGCTGAAAAGGGACAGGCCAGCTTTAATGAGAAAGGCGAATCCCTGTTTTTGGATGGTGCTATATTTGATATCACGGACCAAAAAATGGCGGAAGAAGAATTGCGGGCAAGTGAGGAAATGACGCGAGCGGTCATTGAGAATGCGTTGGATGGAATGATTATTATCGATGAAAAGGGTAGTATTATATCTTTCAATCCTGCGGCGGAAAATTTGTTTGGTTATAAGAAAGAAGAAGCTCTCGAAAAAAATCTGAAATTTCTAATGGGAGAGCCTTATCAGAGTGAACACGATGAATACATTTCCAATTATCTCACGACACGCATTGCAAAAATTATTGGGATGGCCCGTGAGGTGGAAGGGTTGCGTAAAAATGGAACTGTATTTCCTATGGAACTTTGCGTAACTCAAGTCTGGATCAAAAACAAACTTCATTTCAGCGGCGTTATCCGCGATATCACACTCCGTAAGGAAGCAGAGAAAAAAATCAATCAGGCACGTGAGGCTGCGGAATCCGCCAACCAGGCCAAGAGCATGTTTATTTCCAGCATGAGCCATGAAATTCGCACCCCCATGAACGCGATTCTGGGCTATTCGCAAATCCTTGAGCGGGATAAAGGATTAAACGAAAAACAGAAAAAGGGAGTGGGATCGATCCACCGTGCCGGGAAGCATTTGCTTGATATTATCAATGACATTCTGGATTTCTCAAAGATCGAAGCAGGCAAGATGGAATTGCACCCGCAAGACTTTGATCTGGGTAGTCTTGTCCAGGACCTGGTAGTGATCTTTTCGGGAAAATGTAAGGATAAAAAACTTGAACTGCAAACAGAAGGGGTTCGTGAGGGGCAAAATATTTTTGTCCATGCCGATGCCGCTAAAATGAGACAAGTATTAGTCAACCTGATGGGCAACGCGGTGAAATTCACAGATTCAGGAAAGGTTTCTTTTAGGTTAATGCCCCTCGCAGGGGATGAGTTTTATTTTGAAGTCAAAGACACGGGTCAGGGCATTCCGCAAGAAAAGCTCAAATCAATATTTGGATCATTCCAGCAGGATGAAGAAGGATTTAAAAAAGGTGGGACAGGGTTGGGCTTGGCAATAGCCAGTAAAATAGTTTCTACCATGGGCGGCGAACTGCAGGTGGAATCAGAAACCGGCAAGGGTGCACGATTTTTCTTCACCATAAGCCTTTCTCCTGCTCAAGGAGAGGTTCATGCCATAGACGACCGATTGACGAGAGCCATTGGTTTAGCCCAGGGGCATTCGGTGAAAGCCGTGTTGATCGATGATATAAAGGAAGACCTGAATGTTCTGATTGAAACCATGAAAGAAATTGGCGCGGAAACCATTGATGCCGATAGCGGCCCTCAAGGTCTGGAAAAAATCCGTGCGGCTAAACCTGATATTGTTTTCGTCGATTACAACATGCCGGGCATGGACGGACTGGAAGTGACTCGAAAAATAAAGCAAGAGTATGGCGAAGACAATATCAAGATCGTAATAATTTCGGCTTCGACATTCGCTCACAACCAGGAACAGTACAAGAAAGAAGGGGTGCATGGATTCATCGGGAAACCTTTCATTCGTGAAGAAATTCTTGGAACCATGGCGCGGCTGTTAAATGTGGAATTTGAATATGAAGAAGAGGATTCGCCAGCAGGAGCATCTGGGGATTTGGATTTTTCTATGATAAAACTCCCAACCGAGCTTCACGCATCCATTAAAGAGATGGCCGGCATGGGAATGATGACAGAGCTGGAGGAAATTTTGCCGCAGGTTGAAAGCAGTGGTCCCCAGGGTCCCAATTTTGCGGCGCATTTGAAAGAACGGCTCGACCAGTTTGATACCGATGGTATTATTTCCCTATTAGAGCAAATGGAAAATGAGTAACGGCATAGACAATCCCGGTGACTACAGAGTTCTGCTGGTTGACGATACGCCGACCAATCTGGCAGTATTGAAGGAAACGTTGACTCCCGAAGGATATAAGCTGGCGTTTGCCAATTCAGGGGAAAAAGCCCTTGAAATTACATCCCGGATAATTCCTGATTTGATTCTCCTGGATGTAATGATGCCGGGTATAGACGGGCTGGAAACATGCCGGCAATTAAAAGCAGATTCCAAAACCAAAGAGATCCCGATCATTTTTATCACCGCGAAGAAAGAATCGGAAGATATTGTTGCAGGGTTTCGCGCTGGGGGAGTGGATTATATCACCAAACCTTTCCAGCAAAATGAGGTATGCCTTCGTGTAAGAACACATTTAGATCTGGTTCGATTGAGGAAATCTGTTGAGGACCAATTTAACCGGGTTCGTGAAGTTCTGGAAAAAACTTTGAGCGGCAGCGTTGGCCTATTGACCGAAATTCTATCTAGTTTTGATCCTAGTCAGTATGAACACGCCACCAAGCTTAAAGAACTGGCTCGAAAATTATCACCCCACTTAAAAGTTAAAAACGCATGGGAGCTTGATCTAGCCGCTATGCTCGCTCCTATCGGCTTTGTAACCATCCCTTCTGAAATAATGGCTAAGAACCGTGAGGGGAACCACCTTTCAAAAAATGAACGGGAAATAGTTTCCGAGGTGTTTGAGGCCAGCTCCAAAATTCTTGCACGTATTCCACATCTGAAGCAGGTTTCAAAAATTGTTTTATATCTTGGGAAATTTTACGATGGCGAGGGGTGGCCCGTTAATACCGTTGTGAAAAAAAATATCCCACACGGGGCAAGGGTACTAAAACTTCTTAGCGATATGCTGAAGCGGGAGGAAGAAGGGGAAGGAAGGTTAGAGGCACTTGATTCAATGAGAACCCCACGTGGACTTTATGACCCGGATATTCTTGAAAGTGTTTATCAATATTTTTCATCTGAAAAATCAGATGGAGAAGTTTCAGACGAAAAATCCCTGTCTATTTCTATTAAACAATTGAAACCAGGGCATGTGCTGGCAAGAAGTGTTTTTTCAATGGAGGGTGAGAGCCTCCTGGCTGAAGGGACAAAAGTGTCGGAAATCAAGTTGAATCTTCTACTCAACCATTCAAAGTTGAGTGGTTTGAAAGAACCCATTTATATTATTGACATGAAATCAGAATGAAGGAATTATAAAATTGTGATTAACCAACGGTTTTGAAAGGTGAGAGCATGAATGACCAGAAAAAGGCTGAAGCATCCAATTGGCGAATTCTACTGGTGGATGATACCCCGGCAAACCTTGCAGTTCTAAAGGAAACCCTAACCCCGGAAGGTTACAAACTGGCTTTTGCGAATACCGGCGAGAAAGCTCTGGAAATAACCGCCCAGATTGACCCTGATCTAATTCTACTCGATGTGATGATGCCCGGAATAGACGGTTACGAAACCTGCACCCGTTTAAAACAGGATGAAAAAACAAAGGACATTCCCATCATATTCATTACGGCAAAAAAAGAAACCGAAGATGTTGTGAACGGTTTTAAAGTGGGAGGAATAGATTATATTCCGAAACCGTTTCAGCAGGAGGAAGTCTGTTCGCGAGTTCGCACCCATCTTGAATTGAACGAATTGAAAAAAAGTCTGGAACAAAAGGTTATTGAAAGAACAAAACAATTGAATGATAGCCGATTAGAAATTGTTGGTCGCCTTGGAAAAGCCGCAGAATATAAAGATAACGAAACAGGCATGCATGTTGTGAGAATGAGTCATTTTAGCGAGTTAATAGCTAGAGAACTCGGGATGGACGATCACTATTGCGAAGTGCTTCTTAATGCCAGCCCCATGCATGATATCGGTAAGATTGGCATCCCGGACCGAGTGCTACTGAAACCCGGAAAATTGGATCATGATGAATGGGAAATCATGAAAAGCCATACAACTATGGGAGCCGAAATTCTATCGGGGGGTGAGTCGGAAGTAATGAAGATGTCTGAAGTCATTGCCCTCACGCACCAGGAAAAATGGAACGGCTCAGGTTACCCACAGGGCTTGAAAGGGGAAGACATTCCTCTCGAAGCGCGTATTGTTGCCATTGCAGATGTGTTTGATGCATTAACTTCTATTCGCCCCTACAAAAAGGCATGGACCGTTGAGGATGCAGCTAAATTGATTGAACAGGAAAGTGGAAATCATTTTGATCCAAAACTGGTACCTTTATTTTTGAAAGTTTTACCGGAAATTGTGAAAGTGAAAGATAAGTTTTCTGATAGCCAATAATCCCATAAAATGGAAACTACTTATTGTGTTTATATGGTTCTTTTAAAGTGAAAAATTATGTCTGAAGAATTAAATCAAGGCTCTGACGAGCAAAGAGAATACTACCGAATAGCGGTTGAGATCCCTGTAAGCGTTTCCCCTGCAACAGAAGAAGAAAAATCCAATCCCCTCGCTCAGGTGATATTTGATAATGAAATGATGGAAATAGCTCCGCTTCCGCCTCTTGAGGGCACTATAAACCCCAAATTATGGATGAAGTCTGTAAATAAAAAAATTAATGAGATCATTTCCGTTATTAATGGAGATAGTGAACAGGGGTCGATGGATACAACTTTTGTCGAAATCAGCGCAGGAGGAATGAATTTTATTAATGACCAGTCTTTCGAGGTTGATGAAATTTTGAAATTCAAGCTGGCATTGGAATCAGATTTTGAAAACCAGAATTTAAAGGTTTTCGGTAAAGTTATTGAATCAAAAAAAGATACTCAACATAACAACATTAAAACCAGTGTCATTTTTCTAGGGTTGAATGACGACACACAAAACATACTTTCCAATTTTGTGATAAATAAAGAACGAGAAATATTACGTGACCGAATGGAACAAGGGAATTACTAACAACTGGACATAAAAAATGTTTGTACTAATTGGTTTTGCAGTTGTAATTGGAATGATAACTGCCGGATACCTTTGGGAAGGAGGTAACCTTTCCTTATTATACCAACCTGCCGAGCTTGTTATCATTGGCGGAGCCGCTTTGGGAGCAATGATAATTGGTGCCTCCCCAAAAATTTTAAAAAGTGTGCTGGCGGGAATCAAAGGGATTTTTTCTCATAAACCTTATGAATCGAAGGATTTTATTGAATTATTGCTGGTGTCTAACAGTATTTTTTTAAAAATCAAAAAGGAAGGTCTTAGAGCCATTGAAGGCGATCTCGACAAACCACAAAAAAGTAAATTGTTCAAAAAGTTTCCGCGGTTTTCAAAAAACGCACATGCGTTAAATTTACTGGCGGATGCGTTCCGAATTATTTCGATAACCAAGCTTTCTGGCCACCAAATGGAAGCTCTTTTGGAAGCCGATATTGAAACCTACCATGATGAATTGATGGTTCCATCCAAAAATATTTCTAATCTTGCAGATTCGCTTCCGGCTCTTGGTATTGTAGCTGCCGTCCTCGGAATTGTAATCACCATGACTAAAATTAGTGAAAGCCCTGAGGTCTTGGGTCATAGCATCGGAGCAGCCATGGTGGGAACTTTTCTGGGTGTTTTGCTGGCCTATGGTTTTGTAGGCCCCATGGCAAGAAAGATGGAAACCATCGCAGATGAGGAAAAAGAATATCTAAATGTTTTAAAAACTATAATCGTTTGTTTTGTGAGTGGGGTTCACCCCAATCTGGCAATCGAATTTGGTCGAATCCTAATACCGGATAAAGAAAGGCCTGCATTTTTAGAAATGGAAAAACAACTGCGGATAGCGAACAAAAAATCTGCAGATTAATTGTTTTGGATTGAAGCTCAACCAAACCCATAATTTATTGTAAAGCAGCCATGGCAGAAGAAGAAAAAACTGAAATATCGCCGCAATTAATATTTAATCTTGTTTTGAAAAAGCTTCAAAGGAAAAATATTAGCTTTATTCTAAAGCAGAATCGGATTGAACCAAAACAAATGCAGGCCTGGGAAAACAAACTAATTTCGCAAGGATCTAAAATTTTTGAAAAAGCTGTAGAGGAAGAAGAACAGGAAGAAGAACAGGAAAGCACAACCGGAACGACACTGATAATTAAAAAAGTTACTAAAGGGCACGCCGGACACCATGGCGGCGCATGGAAAGTTGCCTACGCAGATTTTGTTACGGCAATGATGGCTTTTTTCCTGCTCATGTGGCTGGTTTCAATGACTGACGAAGCCCAGAAATTGGGAATAACAGAATATTTTGAAAAATATTCCATGTTTAAAAATTATGGGGCAACTGATAAGGGTGGCAAAGAAGATAAAACAGACATCGGATTGCCACAAAAAAAACAGGCTGACATAGAGGTTAATGAAGATCCATACAATAAGATGACGGACGCTTTGCAAAAGGAGATACGAAGCCAGTTTGGGTCCATGCCCGATCAGGTGCAAATGGATTTCACTGCGGAAGGTTTCCGTATTCAATTAGTGGATCGTTTTGATTCACCTACGTTTGATTCAGGAAGCGCAAAACTCAAACCCTGGCCCCGAGAGCTAATTGCCATTGTTGCTAAAACCATAATGGACCTTCAAGTCAAAATAGGTTTTGAGGGCTATACCGATGCCATTCCTTTTAATAATAAGGGGATAACCAATTGGGAACTTTCTGCTTTGAGAGCCGCCGCCGCAAAAAAGGAGTTTGCAAAAAATGGTATCCCAGAAACTCGCTTTGCAAGAATCGTTGGCTATGCAGACCGGCAGTTACTCATTCCAGAGGACCCCTCGGACCCACGAAACAGAAGGATAGCTATCACCCTCCTTCGCTAGAGGGAAATAGTTGCACCCTCAGTATAAAATTTTTCTGATTTTCAAATGCAGGTCATCTAGCATTAGCAGGTCATCTAGCATTAATGGTTTAACAATGTAGTCTATCGCACCCAAGTTTAAAGCCTCTTGATTTTTATCCTTATCCTTGTTGATCGTTAAAATTAGAAATGGAATATCCTTTAGAGCAGGAGTTCCTTTAGCTTTTTTTAACAGCTCCAACCCATTTATTTCTGGCATATTCCAATCAGACAAAATAAAATCAACAGAATTATTTTCCAGATATTCCAAGGCTTCTTTACCATTGCTAGCTCCTGTAATTTTCTCAAAACCAATTTATTGAAGCTGGGCCATACAAATTTCCCGCTGGATATCTGAATCTTCTACAATCAAAATATTACGTATTCCACGATTGAGAACAATTTCAATATTTTCTTTAAGGCCGATTGAAGAAGAGGATTGCACAAAATTATCTACCGCCCCATAGGTCATAGCTTGTCGGTTTTTATCTTCATTGGTATGAGCGGTCAGAAAAATAAAAGGCGCGCCTTGAAGCGAAGGTGAATTTTTAATGGTTTTTAATAGTTCCAAACCGTCTGTGCCTGAAAAATCCCAATCTGACAGCACCAAATCTATGGGATTATCTCTTAATAATTTAAGTGCCTCTACTCCATTAGTAGCACTGAGTATATTATCAAACCCCATTTGGTTTAGCTGATCGACACAATCTTTTTCCTGATAATTAGAATTTGTAACCACTAAAATCTTTTTATCGTCTTCCATTTGGCACCTTCTAACAATTTTTTAAATGGTTGTACTTTAGCTTTCCGCCCACTAATGAAAAAAGAGCCACCGCCTACCCCATGAACCTTTGCAAAATAAGCGGTGGACCGCCTGGGAATCTCATTGTGAGCAAGCTTGCCAAAATATTGGATTAGGTGATCTTACGCATTATTGCAGGTAAAAGGCGGTTATTGCTATTACTATAAAGGTGAGACGGGAAGTGCCCAAACGGACTAATTGGGCGGAGATGCGACCCAAAGTAGCCAGCATGATGATCAGGTGATCGATTTTGTCTACAAGAGGAAGGTGTCTAAGCAAAGTTAGATGACGAACAATACAAAAACTTACCACACTTATCTCCACCCCTGCTCTCACCCATCGCCACCAGTTCCTGACATATTGCCCTATACGTCTAACATCTGCACCTTGCTCAAAAATCTGGGTGCTACGATCAAGAAAGTTTGCTAGAGTCTTGAGGAATATTGACAGCCCCCTTAGGCTAAAAACATATCCTAAAAAGTTAAAGTTATTTTATGTTAATTGATGGAAATAATTTTGACTACAACAACAAAAATTAAACTTAAAGGATAAGACCATTTTGCTTTAAATGTAAAAGATATGAATCGGGCAGAGGAGTTTTTTACCCAGACACTTGGGATAAAGGTAATTCATAGAACTAAGACTCAATCTGGTTTAAAGCATTTCGAAATCAATGCAGGTAATGTGGCTCTCACCTTATTTGAATCTCCTGATTTGGATTTGGAGAAAACACATAAAACGATGACCGAAGAGGGCTACCTGCATTTCGCTTTTGGAGCATCTTATGACCAATTTGATTCAACCATTCTGAGTCTTAAACAGAAGGGGGTGATAATGGATGGGGAACCAAGGGATTGGGATAAAAGTGTTTCCGTATATTTTCGCGTCCCTGATGATAATCAACTGGAAATAAATTTTGCCAGAGCTTTAGGGACGACAATGCGTTTATCGAATCATTCAACGGTTCTTTCAGAGATGAGTGTTTGAACCTGCATTGGCTTTTGTCGCTGAGTGATGGAAAAGAAAAGATCGAAACATGGAGAGAAGAGTATAATACATTTCGTCCGTACAGTTCTTTGGACGATTTATCGCCCAGGAAATTTGCAGAAAAAAAATGCAAAACCAGACGGCAATCATAGCTGATTTTTCTTGAGTACGACCGGTGAAGAAAATAGGTGAAGGGCACGATAGCAAATTTTGAAGGCGCAGGGTGTCTAGGAAATCAGGGACGTATCAGCCAATGAAAAAATCTACTTTTGTTTTGCTGGACAAAGACACCACGGAGAAATACGAGGGTGAAGTTATTGCGCATTGGGATGATCTAACTGCCCCCCATCATCACGAGTCGATTCCTCTTAGGGTAGAAGAATGGACCACCAAAATTAGATCCGAATATCTGCGCTGGACGTACGACCTGGGATATTGGCAGATAAAAAACAAACCTCTAGCAGAACACCTTCAAATTTCCCCCAATCTTTCCTATTGGTGGATGACTTCTATTTGCGAGAGTTCCCCATATAAGGTGCCCTCCATATACACGGTATTCAAACTGCGTGCACTTGAATTGTTATATCTACAGGAAAGTTGTCAGGAATTTATTTATGCAGGAAGCGATCCCACACTTCACAAAATCTTAAGTAAGTGGTGTGAGACGATGAATCATAATTACCGGTGGGACTCTGCTTCGCGGTTCATTAGTAACAAAACTAAGAAAGGGGTTACCCTCTCCACTTTACGCTCCAAGTTTGATCAACTTCCTTTTCCAGCGCAAGCTATTGCATCTCTGATTAAAAGGTGGTTTGAAAAGTTTAAGCATGTGGAAAAATTCGTCCCCGAGGGGTGTGAAAAAAAAAGTGATGAACAGATCACAATTGTCACATATTTTCCGAATATAAATGTGGAGGAAATCGAAAAAGGGGCATTTCGATCTCATTTTTGGGGTGATTTACATAACGTGCTCGATGAGATGCCAGTAACAGTTAACTGGGTATGGATATATTTTCGCACCGAATCTATTAGCTACGCAGATGCGGTTGCATATAGAGACAAGTGCAATGCGACTGGGAATCCTAAACACCAGTTCTTTCTCCTGGAGGAATTTCTCCCATCAAGCGGATTTTTAGCGTGTCTAACCCTGTATTTAAAATTATTTTTTAAAGAGAGGACATTGAAAAACATTGAGGATGGATTTAGCTTCAAAAACTCCCAGTTAAATTTCTTTCCTCTGCTAGAAAAGGATTGGAAGGCATCCATGCTAGGTCTTCCAGCTATGGATGCAACTATTTACACAGTGCTTTTTGATAACATGGCCAAAAAATTGACCATAGGATCGTTAGGGCTTTTTGTGTGGGAAAACCAACCTTGGGAAAGAGCTATGGTTTCCTCATGGAGGCGTTTTTCCAGAAAAACAAAAATAGTTGCGTTTCAACACTCGGTGATCAATCCCATGGCGTTACAATTATATTCTCACCCCGAAACCTTCACCCGCCATGGCCCAGAGTCTATGCCTCAACCCGATTTATGGGCCTCCAATAACAAAACCAGTTACTTGCAGATGAAGGAGTTTTATCCCGGTGACAAGATGGTTTCCGTTGAATCCGTGCGCTATTCAAACCTAAAGGGGAAATTCGGCTCCGAAAAAAAAGAATTGAAAAAAACTCAACGGCAACTACTGGTGATTACAAGTGTGGTGCGTAAAGAGAATTTATTTCAATTGAGTATGTTAAATGAGGCTGCAATTTCAGGAGGGTTAGAACTATACGAAAAAATTGTTGTAAAACCTCATCCTGCTCACCTGTTGGAACGTGATTTAAGGGCTATCAAACTCCATTTTAACTATACACTGGAGAGCAGGTCATTGACAAAATTATTCCCAGAAACCGATGTGGTCTACTGCACCAACCCGTCTGGAGTTTCACTGGAGGTAGCCTGGCTAGGACTACCTTTGATACTGGCCGGAGTTACTAATGCATTCAATTATAATTTATTTTTAGGTCACTCGGGAGTCACTTTTGTCACCCATGCGGAGGAATTGGTGAAGCAATTGAAAGAACCTCAACGGATCCCTATCACGGATGAGTATTTTAATTTTCACAACAAACTAAAACTCTGGAGAAAGCTTCTAAATGGGGAATGTTTCTTTCAATAGAAAGCGATATATATCCCAAAAGTGATCATTTGCAAGAATTTTTTGATATAGAAAAGAGATATTGATATAAGGGCTGTGATTAGTATTGTGTTTCTGGGAAGCCTTGTTGATTGATAGTCCGTTTGAAAATACCTCCTAAATTTGAGGTTGTTTTGGTTGCCTTGCTCACTTAAAAAATCAAAGGTCGTAGCAGAAATCTTTGGCTTTTAGAGCCAGAAAAAATTTTCTCTGGAGGAATCGATGCTCGTCTATTTGGCTGATTTATCACATGATTATCTGCCTGGCCGTACGTATGTCCCGATAGGAATCGGTTTCCTAGCATCATACTCGAAGTCCATACATGGAAGCCGGGTTGAGTTCCAGCTTTTTAAATCCTTCAACAAGTTAATGGCCGCTGTGGAAAAGCAGCCGCCCAGCTTGTTGGGATTGTCTAACTATGCCTGGAATATGCGTTTGAGCAATCATGCTGCCGAAAAAGTTAGAAAAATTGTACCTAATATCCCCATAATCATGGGGGGACCCAATATTCGTTTGGACGAAGATGGTGTTAGAGACTTTCTGAGAATCAATAGAGACATAGACCTATACTGCTTGTACAATTCTGAAGTTTCTGTTTCTAAAATTATAGGAACACTTTTGAGTTGGCCTCTCGAAGAAAGAACATCAGAAAACCTAAGAGAGGCCAAATTCTCAAGCTGTTTTTCACTGGATAGGGGGAAACTTCATGGTGATTTTTCCTACGAACCCAATAAAGATTTAGACTTTATCCCTTCGCCATATTTGGATGGTTCCCTGGATTCCTTTCTTGATGACGAACTTTTGCCGATGTTTGAATCGAATAGAGGATGCCCTTATTCATGCACCTTCTGCTATTGGGGTGTCGATGCGTTAAACAAAATCCAGTTGTTCGGCATTGAACGAATCAAAGCGGAGCTAGATTACGTTACCAGTAGAGGAGTCAATTATCCACAACTGTATTTTGCTGATGCAAATTTCGGTATTCTCAAACGGGATGTGACGATCGCTCAACACATACGCAAACTTTACGAGGAAACACATTCCTTTGCCTCAATAGAGGTTTCTTGGGCTAAATCTTCTCAGGATCATGTTGTCGATATGGGTAAGGCCCTGGGCCACCTTACCAACACTTACATCGCGTTCCAAAGTCTTGATGAGGATGTTTTAAAAGCTATCAAGAGAAAAAACATCAGCACTAGGCAGTTGGTTTCATTAATCAAAAGATTGAAAGGGTTTAATCACTCATCCCGTACAGATATTTTAGTTGGATTGCCAGGTGAAACTTTTGAAAGTCACCTAAATTCTTTGGACAAAGCTCTTGGGCATGGGATCCAAACAGTTCTAGGCGGTGAGATTCATCTTTTGCCTGGAACCGAAATGGATTCGGAGGAAGACAGAAAAAAATATTCTCTGAAGACAAAGTACAGGCTTTTCGAAGGTTGCTCCGGCATCTACCAAAATGAACCGATATTTGAGCTGCAAGAAGTCGTTCGCTCCACCAGTACCATGTCCGAAGAAGAAATGAACCGATTGCGGGTGTTGAGAGCTCTGTTTTTTGGAGGTGCCACCCTGGGTGAACACCGCCCTTTGATTTCTTTTCTCACTCATCAAGGAGTGAGAGTCACAGATTTATATCGTCGTGTCATTGAAAATCATTCCAATAACAAGCATCTAGAAAAAGCCCTTGACTGGATACGCAAAATTGCGGCTCAGGAATGGTACGATACTCCTGAGGATGCCCTTGCTTTTATCCGCAGTGAAGAGAATAGGAAACATTTTTTTAAAAGTCAGGCCTACGTCAAACTAAATTTTGGTTTCACCGCTTACCTTATTCTCAACCCGGAACAATACCATGCCTATTATGAAATATTGCAAAAAGAAATTTTGGAATTGGTTCCTGAAGTTTCCAGGACAGTGATCTCCGAAATAATAGATCTATGTAAAAGGAGAAATTACTTATTCCGGTACATCAATGAACATGAGAGCTCCAATACTCTATCCCTCAGACTCTCATCATTAAGCCTGGAAGCCCTAGGCGAATGCGGATACCATACCCCAAAAGAGGAAACTAATAGCTCCGATACCATGGACTTGATTTTGGATGAAGTAACTGCCAATGGAATAAGGGAACAGCTTCGATCCCTTGACGGCCCCCCTTCGATATTTAATCTGACACAGATCATGCAACTGTTTCAGCGGAGGTTCCATATGGATCCGTTATTAGCTTGCGAACCTTCGGCGTTTGAATGTGGGTAGGAGGTGAAGAAGAAATCTGATGTGCACTACCCCCTCAAATGCTAGCCAAAAGCATCAATAGGCTACCCCCTAAAAGGTAATCCATTTTTTTTGGTGGGCCAACTCGGGATCGAACTGCGGACCTATTGATTACAAATATATAGGTCTACACATAATTAACTAAATATCAATAAGTCACAAAACTTTTATAAATTCGTAAATAAAACGTGAATACGAAATGGCCTGCCCCATTAAGTTGTACCACTGTTTAAGTTAATATATCCACCTTTGGCTTAATCGTTACAGGAGCTGGAGGTTGATAATTCAGGGAACTATGTGGCCTGAATTGATTATATTCTTTTCTCCACTGTTCAATCAGCACTTTAGCTTCCAGCAAAGTTGTAAAGATTTCTCCATTTAACAGCTCATCTCTGAGCTTTCCATTAAACGACTCATTGTATCCATTCTCCCAAGGAGAACCTGGTTCAATAAATAACGTTTGAACGCCTAATCTTTCCAGCCAGTTTCTGACTGCTTTAGCGGTAAACTCAGGGCCATTGTCAGAGCGAATGAAGCCTGGAAGACCTCTGTAGATGAAAAGATACCCAAATTGTTCCAATACATCCTGAGAATTTAGCCTTCTTGCAACCTTGAGAGCCAGACATTCCCTCGTATACTCATCAATCAACGTTAAAATCCGTAAAGGTCGTCCATCCTCAGTTCTCGTTGCTACAAAATCATAACTCCACACATGATCTTTAAACCGAGGTCGTAGTCTGATACACGATCCATCATTAAACCATAATCGTTTCCGTTTTGGCTGTTTCTGTGGAACCTTTAAACCTTCCTTTCTCCAAAGACGTTCTACTCGTTTATGATTTACCTTAAAACCTTCTCTTTGTAATAAAGCGGTTATTCTGCGGTAACCATACCGACCATGCTTGGTTGCCAACTCAATCATACGTTCTGTCAACAACGCTTCTCCATCTCTTGCCCTGGGAAGATAACGCTGAGTAGAACGGGGTTGATTTAACACCCGACAAATCCTACGTTCAGAAACATTGAAGTGCTCCATTACATGAAACACCGCTCTCCGTTTCTTTGTCGGGCTTAATACTTTCCCTCGGCAACTTCCTTCAGGATCGCTTTATCCAAGGACAAATCAGCTACCAGCTTTCTCAAACGGGTATTTTCTTTCTCGACTTCCTTCAAACGCTTAGCCTGATCTACGCTCAAACTACCGTATTCTTTACGCCAGCGATAATAGGTTTGCTCCGTTACCCCTATCTTTTTACATATCTGAGGTATCGTACTTCCTTTAGTCTGTAATATCTCTGCTTCTCGTAAATAACCAATTATCTGCTCGGATGTATATCTTTTCCTGGCCATCTTACACCCCCCTAATCAAAAGGTTTTTATGAATAGTATATTTTTTATGCACTGGTTCTCAATTGGGTAAATGTCCGCTTTGGGTGGCGTTCTCAACTGGTCGATGCAACACATGCCGGCATTAGGCCATAAGAGAAAATCAAGCTCAAAACAATTTAATATCTTTGACAATCTTGTTAGTTCTTCTAAATAATCTGCCTACATAGTGCCTACACAAACAACAAGGAGCTATGACTTCTCACAACTCCTTGTAAAATATGGTGGGCCGTCTCGGGATCGAACCGAGGACCTACTGATTAAGAGAAGGTTCTCTATTATACACCATCTTTAATATCAATAACTTGCCCTGCGTAACATTTGCCTGTACAGTCGGTCTCTCGGTTAAGATATTCTACACGATTTTAAGCGGCTGTTTGTTCCTCCTCTGAGT
>CAZECX010000053.1:0-22577 GCA_964510965.1 uncultured Nitrospina sp.
GGAGGAGCCATTGCAAAAGCTAGTTCAAGCATAATGATTACCTCTATTTAGCACGGGTATCCCCTTTTTATTTACTCTGAATAGGAAAACTATAAAAAGCCTCCCCGTTTTTTAATTCAAAGGTTTAGCTTCTATCAAATCCCACTCCATTTGTCAAACTTCGCAATACAGGAGAAGGTTGTCAGATTATTCAACCCAACTTCTTCTCCAAATCTATAATTTTTAAACAAAAATTACTCTACAGAAACAAAAAGGGATAAATAGATTCGTGGTCATGCTAATAAAACTTATTTTGGACGTTTGCCTCATTGGTGAGTTCGTAATAGAGAGAATGGAACTCTTCCGTTGTCAATTTAGGATCTCGCAACCGTTCTAAATCGTCTTGAGTGATGGGAGTTTCCGACATTGCATCCCAGGCAGATGTCGCAATGGCAACATAATTTGGAGGATTGAGCGGACGGGATATCAGGCCATCAACCCGGTCATTAAATTTAAGGGCAAAATTTATGGCAAAGCGCGCATCCTCAGCACTGACTGCACTTCCTATGGCAATATTTGTCGGCGGGTGCCCGCCTTTAGGCCGCCAATACTGCACGGTATGCCCTAAAACCTTCAGGGATTTTAATTTCAAAAGCTCTTTTATGGCCTTTTTATTTTTTTTGTGTTTATGTCCAAGCCAGATTTCTATAGTGCATATGGTGGTTTTAGAAATATCGCAGGAAGGTTTATATTCTGGACCAGGAAACAAATATTTTTTATCCACTGCCAAAGCAATTCCATTCATTAAAAAAGCCACCAGCAAAGTACAAATCAAAACAAAACGTTTCATCTTTTCACCTTCTCTATAATTTCAATTCTCTGAAAGAGAATTATTGTAATGCATTTATTCCATCGAATGGAAGAAAAGCCTAAAACACCAACCATAACAAAATACCTTTCAAAACAGCATAGTCCGACATGCCGATATTTCAATGTTTTTCTGCTATTCGGGCTTATATCAAACTAGAAAATAGGTATAATCAGGCAAACAAATAACGTCCTAACCGGAAAAAATGGGGGAAATATGGACTACGATTTGGTAGGGATGAAAGTTTTAATTGTCGAAGATATGGCAGACAATGCTGAACTTATCCATAAAATTTTAAAAAGACTCGCACTAAAAATAGCTATTTCCAGCACGGGTGAGGATGCTCTAGAAAAAATACCTGTTTTTCAACCCGATGTTATTCTTCTCGATGTGGGTCTGCCAGGAATCAATGGGTACGAAGTCTGTCAACGTCTCAAAAAAGATCCAGCGCAGAAAGACACTCCCATCATTTTCCTTACTGCATTTTCTGATTCTTCTGATATTTCCAAAGGATTCCAATTAGGAGGAATCGACTACATTACCAAACCCATTCGCAAAGAAGAGGTATTCATCCGCATCACCAATCAACTCAGGCTGATTAGCGACCATAGAAAATTGTTAGTAAAAAATTTCTCTTTTAAAGCCATCTTGGATGGGATCCCCGATTTAGTTTTTCAATTGGACCCTGATCGAAAAATAACTTTTGCCAACCCGGCATTTGAATCCCTGGGTTATGTTCCAGAAGACTTGGAGGGACAAATGATTGACGATTTAGTTGCTGAAGAAGATAGGGAAGCTTTTATCTCTAATTTGTCAGGAAGAAAAGCAGACTCTCTGATTATTCGGGAAATGAAAATCCGGTTTATATCCCCCAAAAAAACCGAAGCCAAGTTGTATTCGGTAGACGCTTTTGGAATCTGGGATATCCCTCACGACGTGGTTTTTGAGAGTGATGCAAGTAAAAATTTTCTAGGCACCCTCTGCATTGGAAAAGCTTGAAGTAACTGCATTCCCAAAAAGTAAAACCCAACATCTTTAAGTCTCGTTTCAAACGTTCAATTAATTAGCCAATCTTACCCGCTCTGCTGCATGCAAGGTGTGAGGGGGCCTGGCTCACCGGCATTAATTCCATTCTGTTTATATTTACATGAGGGGGTTGAGTTAAAGCCCATAAAACGCTGGCAGCAACATCATCAGGGCACAACGGCTTTAAACCTTCATAAACCTGATTGGCTTTATCCTTATCACCTTTGAAACGCACTAACGAAAATTCACTATCACCCACCATACCCGGTTCAATACTAGTAACCCGCACGGACGAACCCAATAAATCGGCTTTTAAATTGAGTGAAAATTGTTCTACGAAGGCTTTTGTAGCACCATACACATTGGCACCTTTATATGAATAAGTACCCGCGGTGGACCCAATATTTACAATATGCCCAAAATCTCTTTCAACCATACCGGGAAGTAACAAGTGGGTAAGATATGACAATGCAATACAGTTCACATTCACCATTTTTTCCCAGTCTTTCCAAACGGTTTCCTGGGCAACATCTAAACCCAGAGCCAGGCCTGCGCAATTAATGAGAACATCAATTGGTGCAAACGCATCAGGAACCTTATTTAACGCATCTGAAATCTCCTGCTGGTGGGTTATGTCACAAGCTATGACATGGACTTCAGTATATGACTGTAATTCCCGCTTCACCTGTTCCAGTTTGTCGTGGCGGCGAGCAATTAAAACGAGTCGAACATTCTGCTTTGCAAGGGATTCAGCAATTGCCTTACCTATCCCAGATGATGCCCCTGTAACAACCGCAACTTTATATTTCATTCTCTCAACTCCAATGCGGACACAATTATGTGTCTATTTATCAAAATGTTATTTTTTTGTTAAAAAAAATTAAAGATCAAAAGTTTTGTGCCGATAATGACTTTAAGGAAAATTTTAACTGAAGGAAATTGAAAATGTCACCTGTCAGTAGTTCCAGTGCAACACAAGGAGTGAGCCCACAGTTTCAAATTGCGGCTTTAAAAACCGCGCAGGACAACCAAAAGCAAGAAGGTGAAGCTGCTGTGAATCTCATTCAACAGGCGGTTCAGGCCACCGAACATGCCATCACTGGCAACAACATTGATGTAACTGCATAATACAAACCGATCAGGCCCTGACCTGGGACTATCGTTTTCGTAAAGTTTTCAATATCTCATCCCGCTTGTCCACCGACAGGCGGGATGTTTTATTTTGAGCAATAAACTTATTAAGTTCACCCAATCGAACCACGTTTTTACCAAACTCGCCTTTCAAGTTACCCCTTGGAAAAACGACTATTGAAATAAACGGAACAGGCCCAATTACCTTTTCCAATGCGTTCACGTGTTTGCGGTTTTCCCAGAGGGGATTGGGAATTAAATCCCGACTTCTTCCAGACTTCACTTGCCAATCTCGATCCCCTTCCCTGCCAAATATTTTTCCGATGGTCTGCTTCACGGTGATCACAAAAACTCCGTAAGGAGAAACCACAACGTTTCCTAAATCAAACATGCCACGGTCTCCCGGTACAACCACATTTGCCACCACCTCATAATCGGCCCCTAATTGACCCAACACATTCACTATCGCCTGGGGATCTGCATTCGCCTGGTCGCGACTTTGCCGAATGAACATTGCGATCAACGCACCAAACACAACGAGTGATGCAAAAATTTTTATCCAATAGGCAGTAAGAAAATTTTCGACCATTGAAAAAATTATCGGGCAAAAGGATCAGGAGGTTCGAAACCACCGGAAGTTTCCGAAGTAGATGAGCCTTCTATTTTTTTATCTGTTTCAGATGGATTGAATTCAAGTTTCATTTTAGAGGCTGCAGGGAAAAAGATCGGGGAACAATGCGATTGAGTTGTTCTAAATTGATTTGAGCGGGTCATAGTCAAGGGACCTCGTTCCGGAAGACCGTCCTTTACCGATTCCGCCGCCCGGCGGCCAAAAACGAGAATATCCAGTAGCGAATTTCCCATAAGACGGTTTTTTCCATGCAATCCCCCCGTCACCTCGCCGCATGCCCACAATCCGTTCACTTCTGTTTTACTCTGAGCATCCACAGAAACTCCACCGTTCTGGTAATGCAGAGTGGGGTAAATCAAAACAGGCGTTTTGACTGGGTCTATTCTGTAACGTTCAAAGCGATGAATCAAGCCGGGGAACTGTTTTGCCAAAGTTCCTTCTCCATTCTTCAAATCGATCATGGGTGTGTCCAACCAAACGCCCATTTTTCCATTTGGAGTTGTGACCCCGCGGCCTTCACGGGTTTCTTTAATAATCGCTCCTGCCAAAACATCGCGATAGGCCATCTCGTTTATGAAATGAATCCCCTCAGCATTCACGACCTGCGCACCCGCAGATCGAATTGCTTCGGTCACCAATTGCCCCACCAATGCCTCGGGATAGCAGGCTCCTGAAGGGTGATACTGATAACTATCCAAAAATACAAGACGGCAACCCTGCCTGTATGCAAGCACCAATCCATCCCCAGTTGCGCCCACATGATTGCTGGTCGGGAACCCCTGCAGGCGTAATTGACCACTACCCCCGGTTGCAAGAATCACGGCCCGCGCCGAGACATTTATCAGTCTTGAACTTTTTCGATCAAATAAGACGGCACCGGTCACAGTTGAGTGACCATCATCTAAAAGCTCAACAGCAACATGCTCTTCCAGAATATTTGTAGAGCTCAACCTCACGGCATCTTTCAATACCCGCATGATTTCCAACCCGGTATAGTCGCGGCAGGCCAGCACGCGTGGGACTGAAGTTCCACCGCCTCCCCTTAAACGAAATGTGCCATCCGGGTTTTTATCAAATAAACAACCAAGTTGACTGAGCCACCGAATCCTCTCAGGTCCACTTTCGCAAAGAATCCGTAACAGATCGGTTTCGTTTTCACCATGTCCCCCCACCAAGGCATCTGCAAAATGTTTTCTCGGGGAATCGTTTTCAGACAATGCAGCCTGGATACCGCCCTCTGCCATCACCGTATTGGAATCTCCCAGGCGCAATTTGGTAGCAAGATGGACGTTCAGACCCGATCCTTCCAACGCCAAGGCTGCCGCAGCTCCTGCCCCTCCCCCGCCTATAATCAATACATCGGTTTCGATATCGGATTTAGTTGAATGCGAAGCAGGAAGTGGACTGTCCGCCTCCAATAAATCTGCCAACTCCAATGGGAATTTTTGACCGCCAGCATTTGGACCTACGGTTAGGGTTCGTTCTTTCCCTAAATAATCGGGGTGAAAATTTCTCAGAATGCTTTCTGATTCATCGTCACTCGGAGAGGGAGCTGGTTGCTTAAGACGTGCAGCGCGAGACCGTTCCACTTTTTCAAGCGATTCTTTAGCCCATTCCATCATGCAGAGATGCTCCCGCTTTCACGAAACTTTTTTGCTCTTTGCATTCTTTCCTGTTTGTCTTCTACCAATAAATACTGCCATTCTTTTTCAATCCGATCCTGTTCTTCATTTGGCATTTCAAGCATGGGTTGACTTTGCCCCAGGGAACGACGAATCCAAAGTCCCATATTATGCGGCTTGACTTTATCTTCACAGACAAAGCGGCAAAGTCCGCAATGAATGCAGGTGGTAAAGTCTTCCGCCACCTCATCGAAGTTCCCCTGCTGCATACGCATCACCGAATCCATCACAGGAATGGACATCGGGCAGGCGGTGGTGCAACTGCCACATTTTGTGCACCGGTTGACCGTAGGAAAAACCGATTGCAGGGTCAGCGCATCCGCATTGGCAACAGGCTCAACAGCTTTATCCGGTTCTACGGGACAGGGAAAGACCTCCATACCCTCCTCTACTGGCTTCATGCAGGCGAGTTCCGTTCCTCCCTGTTTTCCGTCAGCATAACGAACGGTGACGGTGCAAGCCCCGCAAACGCCACCCGCACAACCTGTCTGAACCGATTCCGCCATTCCTGCGGCCCAAAGCGCATGGACGATGGTTTCCCCTGCCTGGGCTGAAATCGGTTTCCCTGAGATTTTAATTTCAATTTTTTTCATCGTCTTAGTATGTTAAATTAGGCCGTGGTTCGCAACTCAAACGCATAAAAGGATTTTACGAGACATGTCAGGTCATTCCAAGTGGGCAAGTATAAAACATAAAAAAGGCGCATTGGACGCCAAGCGTGGAAAAATTTTCACCAAAATCATCAAAGAAATCACTGTTGCAGCGCGTATTGGCGGTGGTGATCCGGATGGTAATCCGCGCCTGCGCACGGCTATCCTGACGGCTAAAGGACAAAACATGCCGGGCGATAATATCACCCGCGCCATTAAAAAAGGCACCGGCGAGTTGGAAGGCGTGCATTACGAAGAAGTCAATTACGAAGGTTATGGTCCCGGTGGTGCTGCCATTTTCCTTGAAGCCATGACCGACAATAAAAACCGGACGGTTAGCGAAATCCGCGCTGCTCTTGGAAAAGCCGGTGGCAACCTGGGTGAAAACGGTTGCGTGGCCTGGATGTTCGAACAAAAAGGATTCATCACGGTTAAAACCGAAACCAAAGATGAGGACGAACTTATGGAACTGGCCATCGACGCCGGTGCCGATGACATGCAGACGGTGGACGACCATTACGAAATTACAACAGCCGTTGAGAGCTTTGAAGGCGTGCGAAAAGCCCTCGAAGATGCAAGCATTACCATGGAGACGGCAGAAGTTACAAGGATTCCCGCAAACACAGTTGCGGTTGATGAAAAGAAAGGCAAAGCTCTTCTCAAACTGATGGATATTCTCGATGATCACGATGACATCCAAAAAGCTTACTCAAACTTCGACATCCCGGATGATGTCATGAACGCTATCCTCGAAAGCAACTGAAACCCTATCTGATTTGCAATGGCAGATCGGCCCAACCTCAAGGTTACCAAAAATGCGTGTGATGGGAATTGACCCAGGAAGCAATTGCACCGGATTCGGCATCGTCGAGGAAGTGAAGGGCAATCTGCACGCGGTGCATTGGAGCAGCGTCCGCAACTCACCCAAGGATGCTTTTCCAAAACGTCTCAAAAATATTTATGACGAATTGGTCATTGCTATGGAAAAATTCACACCTGATGTGGTTGCGGTTGAAGACCTGTTCTATGCCACCAATGTTAAAACAGTGATCAAGCTGGGTCAGACACGAGGCGCCGCAATCCTTGCTGCTGTGAACAGCGAACTTCCGGTGGCAGAATATAGTCCCTTGGAAATCAAACAGTCTGTCGTCGGTTATGGGCGTGCAGATAAAAACCAGGTGCAAGACATGGTGACCACGCTATTACGACTCAAAGAAAAACCCGATCCATTCGATGCTTCGGATGCACTTGCTGCTGCCATATGCCATATCCACCATGACGGACTGCGACAAAAAATCCAGAAGGCACGCTGATGATCGCCCATCTAAAAGGCCAATTGACTTACAAATCCCCTGACCATTCCATTGTGGATGTCAATGGTGTCGGCTATAAAGTATTCACACCGCTTTCAACTTATTACGCATTGCCCAAACCTGGGGAATCAATTTCACTTCGAATCCACACTCGGGTCCGAGAAGATGAATTTAAGCTTTTTGGATTTTTGACTGAAGAAGAGCAGGCAATTTTTGAAAAACTGATCACCATTAATAAAGTAGGCCCCAAACTGGCACTCGGCATCCTTTCCGGCATGTCGCCAGCAGATTTAATCTCCGCAGTAATGAGTAACGATGCAGCGCGACTGAGTGCTATTCCTGGAGTCGGTAAGAAAACAGCAGAACGATTGGCGTTGGAAATGAAAGACAAGCTATCGGATCTGGCATTGGAAATGAAGCATCAACCGGATGCAGGATCGCCAGGAGGGTTTTACGAGGACGCATTATCGGCACTGGTCAACCTGGGTTACAAAAAACCGCAGGCAGAAAAAGCATTGAAGTCGGCCTATAATGAGAATGGCAAAGATAGTTCTCTGGAAGATTTGATTAAAGAGAGTTTGAATAATTTGTAAATCGCCCCAGCCCCTCTTTACAAAGAGAGGTTCATAGAAACCCCCTCAACCCCCTTAACAGGGGGAGGTTATTTTTTATGGAAGAAGACAGACTGATTGATTCAGAAATGGATGGGGAAGAAGTACAGTTCGACAACAAGCTACGGCCCAGCCAGCTCACGGAATATGTCGGACAGGAAAAAATCAAGGAAAATTTGGAAATTTTCATTTCCGCAGCAAAAATGCGAAATGAATCTTTAGATCATGTCCTTTTTTATGGTCCACCTGGACTGGGCAAGACCACCCTGGCAAATATCATCGCTGCAGAAATGAATGCGAATATTAAAAGCACCTCAGGTCCGGTGATCGAAAAGTCGGGGGATCTCGCTGCTCTGCTCACGAATTTAAAACACGGCGATGTCTTGTTCATCGACGAAATACATCGACTCTCCAATGTCATTGAAGAGATTCTGTATTCAGCAATGGAAGACTATAAGCTGGACATTATGATTGGTCAGGGACCGAGTGCCCGCTCCATCAAACTCGACCTGCCCCCTTTCACATTGGTAGGAGCAACAACACGGGCGGGACTTCTCACCTCCCCCTTGCGGGATCGTTTTGGAGTCGTGCATCGACTCGATTATTACAGCGAAAAAGAACTGGAAACCATTCTTACCCGCTCCGCATTTATTTTGGAAATATCAATTGTCCCAGAAGGGGCCAACGAAATCGCCCTTCGCTCACGTGGCACACCACGAATCGCAAACCGATTATTACGGCGAGTGCGGGACTATGCCCAGGTAAAAGCCGATGGGATTATCAACCGCGAAGTAGCCAGTAAAGCTTTGGAAATGATGGAAGTCGATGGAAAAGGTCTGGATAAAATGGACCACAAACTATTGCTCGCAATGATCGAAAAATATGCAGGGGGTCCGGTGGGTATCGAAAGCCTGGCCGCATCTATCAGCGAAGAAAAAGACACCATCGAAGATGTTCTTGAGCCTTATTTGATCCAAACCGGATTCATCCAGCGTACCCCACGGGGCCGCATCGCCACTCCAATGGCCTACGAACATTTCAATAAAATTCCCCCCAGCCAAGGCAAACAGGAAAAACTGTTTTAGCAGGCTGCGCCTGTTTTTTTTCTGGAGGAACTATTTCGTGGCAGAGAATCCTTACCGTAAACAATTAGAGAGTTTACTCAAGAATACCCGCCCACGTTTATCGAGCACCCATGACCTTGAATTCAAGCTCTGTTTTGGTGCAATTGCCGGATATGTGAATGGAAATATTTTTATCTCTTGCGGAAAGTTTGGGGTCGCCCTAAAACTACCTGTAAAAATATTGACTGTCCTTTTTCAAAAAGAAAATGCCAAACCTCTCAAGTATTTCCCCAAAGGCCATATAAAAAAACAATATGCTACCCTTCCAAAACATATACTTAATGATCCCACCCGCCTTAAAGAATTGATCAATAAAAGCATTAAGCAAAACTCCTGAAGCCTGAAAAGCACCTCAAATTATTTTTTTCACTTTTTATTTGCAATTTTTAGAACGATCGGTCTATTATAGGGCATGGCACGCGGAAGACCACAGGAATTTGACCGGGAAACGGCTTTGGGAAAAGCGATGGAGCTTTTCTGGGAAAAAGGTTATGAGGCCACAGGGATGCAGGCTTTGACTGAGCATATGGGAATCAGCCGCCAAAGCCTTTACAACACCTTTGGCGACAAGCATGGTTTGCTAAAAGAAGCAATTGAACATTACAGCCAGTATTTAAGCAAAACCTGGGAGGCGATTCTGCAGAGATCGGGGTCCCCTCTGAAAAATCTGGATAAATTCTTAAAGACTATAGAAGCCTACACTCGCTCAAAAGATTTTAATGGGTGCCTGTTTGCCAATACAGCCTTGGAATTGGGACACAGAGACCCTGCCATCCAGAAGCTTTTGATAAAAGGCGGCGGTAAAACCGTAAAACTTATCGAGAGCGCACTTGAAAATGCGGTTCGTGAAGGAGAGCTCAAACCTTCAACGGATACCGATTCTCTTGCACGCTTTATATTAAACAATATTCGAGGTGTTATGGTAACAGCGAAAGGAGGTGGTTCAAAAGCGGAGATTAATGACATTTTTGATAGTCTTCGTTTTCATTTAAGACAGTTTAAGTAGTTTTTTTTAATTATTTTTGGAACATTCGTTCCATATTTATCAAATTTAACCGAGGAAAAATAAAATGCCATTAATTCAAATTAAGGGAATAAGCGGAGTTCTTGATAGCGAAAAGAAGAAAGAAATGATCGAAAAGGTAACCAATGCAGTGGTTTCGGTAGAAGGAGAAGGACTGCGACCTGTCACCTGGGTGATCCTTGAAGAAGTTCCTTCCGGAAATTGGGCTGTGGGAGGAAAACCCGTTACCACGGAAGCCGTTAAAAATATGATCGCCAATCCTTCGACAGCAGTTGCTAGTTGAGCCAACTTGAACTTCTTGCCAGTCCTTAATGTTTGAGGGCTGGCGACAGGTTTCTATGGAATTAAATTTCATTTGATAAATTGTAAGCATTTTAAAAGAAGCCAGACAAAATGACAGGTAACAATAAATTTAACTTGAAGATGTAGCAGTAAGCATTAAAAAAGTTCATTTCATTAACTAATTTTTAACTACAAGGAAAACCATGGCACGCATTGAACCACTCAATCCCAAAGAAGCAACGGGTAAAGCAAAAGAATTATTGGATGGTGTTCAGGCAAAATTCGGCAAAGCACCCAACATTTTTAAAACGATGGCACAATCTCCAGCAGCTTTGGAAGGGTTTCTTCAATTGCACGGAGCTTTGGCAGAAGGAGTTTTATCTCAATCCTTTCAGGAGCAGATTGCCCTTTGCGTTTCCGAGATCAATGGCTGTAATTATTGCCTTACCGCACATACTGCTATTGGAAAAGGGACGGGGCTTTCAGAAGAAGAAGTTCTTGCCAGCAGGCAAGGGGAGTCAACCGATCCTAAAACGCAGGCTGGGCTGGCCTTTGCGGGTATAGTCGTTGCCAATCATGGCTGGGTGTCGGATGAGGATTACAATGCGGTAAAACAAGCGGGTTACAGTTCAGAGGAAATAATTGAAATTATCGCACTCGTGGCAAAAAATATATTTGCTAACTACTTTAACCATATTGCAGAAACGGCAATCGACTTTCCAGCCGTCCCAAGTTTAAAAGGGGAATAGTCAGTTATTCCAGACGGACTGAAATTGCTCGTGGAAAACGGGTTCCATTTTAGTGGTCCCGAATATATTTACCTGCTGGTGGTTATAAAACCCATGAAAATCTCGACTGCCCGTTACGATCAGGTCGAATTTTTTTGCCAGATCAATGAAATATTGCACGGTTCCCATTCGTTCCTGATAGGGGTAATGACATTCTAATCCGAGCAATCCCATCTCTATTAGCTCTTCTAGAAGGACGGGAGCATTCTCTTTTTTTCGTCCCTTTTCCGGGCAAATCAGGGAATAGGACCGTTCCCCAGGGTGAGCCATAACGGGAACCCCATTGCTTTTCCGGATCAGCGAAATTGCAGTGGCTGCATCGAGGTTTTCCCGTTGTACATTGTATTTCACAAGATAACGCTCAAAAGCCTGGTTGGTACTTGAAACAATACCCAAACGGACCATTTCGCGGGCCAAATGAGGTCTTGCCAGAACACCTTCGGCAGCCCTTTTTACATTTTCAAATTCAATGAGCCCTCTGAATTTTTCAGGAATAACTCCGTCAATCCGCTGAATGAGTTCTATCATTCGTTTTTCGCGGGTTTCGGTCATTTCTTTCACTCGCTCAAGCAATTCCGGTTGGATTGATTCATAATCCTTAAAATAGGCAAGCAGGTGAATATTGAAGTCGTGAAATTTTACGGTGATCTCGATACCTGGAAACGCATCGATACCTGTCCCTTCTGCTGCCTGTAAGAATTCCTGTACACCATCAAACGTGTCGTGGTCGGTAAGCGATAAAAGAGTCACATTATTTTCTTTGGCAATATTCACTAACTGTGCAGGGGGAAACTCCCCATCAGAGAATGTGGAATGCATATGAATTTCGGATTTGCGCTGGGGCATGGAATTCCTCAGAAAGATAATCAATATTAACCGGCACAGCTCCCTGTGGCAACAATCAATTCCCAGAAAACGCTTCTTCTTCCAAAGAAATGGAACTCCAAGGCTTGGATCTAATATTGTAAAAACTGGCTCAGGTTGATTTAAGCTTCTAATTTCGATACCTTAGAAGACATGAACCGACTTGTCCTAGTTTTCCTGGTATTTCTTTCTGCCTGCCTTTTACCGCACTCAAACCTTCCCTCTTCGGGTGCTACCGAACCAAAAAATATACTTGTGGTTTATACCGGAAATTTACTGGCTGAATTAAAACCCTGTGGCTGCGCCAAAGAAGAAGATCAGGGGGGCATTGAACGTCGCATGCAATACCTCAATGATCTGCGAAAAAACAAACCCAATCTCTTACTCGTTGATACCGGAGACCATTTCAAAGAACCCACAAGACAGGGGAAATTAAAAGCCGAAACTCTAATGAAGGCTACAGAAAAAATGAGTTACGATGCCGTCGCGTTGGGAGAACGAGATCTGGTTTATGGTTCACAGTTTTTACGGGATCTTCCCATCCCTTTTATTGCAGGAAATATCGAACTTGAAAATCTTCCATTTCAAAAAACACGAATTAAAGAATTTAAAAATGGACTGAAAGTCGCTACTCTGTCCGTCGTTGACCCCAGCCTTTTTTATTTAAAAAATCATACGGGCCTTAAAATTCCCGATCCAGATCAAATCGTTTCGCAGGAAATTTCGCGAATTAAAGAATCCAGCGACCTTATCGTTTTACTCACTCATATGGACAGAGAAAAGGCTATAAAATATATGGGTATAGATGGGGTGGACATTGTCATTAATGGCCATATAGATAGCGAAACAGACACGGTAGACATGAAACCTGTCTATAAAGCAGAAAAAATATTTGTACAGGCTTCGCCTCGAGGACAGAAAATGGGAGAAATACAGGTAAGATTCAATGAAATGGGGAAGATATCCTTTGAACAGCGCATGGTTAGGCTGGATTCGAGTATAAAAAAGGACCCTGAGATGTTAAAATTATACGAAATTTACAACGATAAAATTGAGGTGATGTTTTTTGAAAGCCTCGCGGCCAAGCGGAATAAGGATAAAGTTTCCGTTTACGCGGGAGATACTGTTTGTAAAACCTGTCATCCGGTAGCGCATGACAAATGGTCATCTTCCAGACATGGCAAAGCCTATGAAACGTTGAGAAAAATCAACAAGGCTTTTGATCCAGAATGTCTGGTTTGCCATGTGGTTGGCTATAATAGTCCAGGTGGCTTTATCAGTGAACTGGACACACCCGATTTAAAAAATGTCCAGTGCGAAGTTTGCCATGGTGCAGGCAAAAAGCATGTTTCAGCACCGATGCCGGGTTTCGGCAGCGAAGCGCGAAATGCTTGTAAAAAATGCCATGTAAAAAATCACAGCCCCAGGTTCAACTTCACGCAATATTGGCCAAAAATTAAACATTAATATCAGTAGATACAATATATAAGGAGAAGTTCATGAAACAGGTAGTAGCCATCGTATTGGCTTTCATTTTTTTTCTTCCCGGTATAGCCTTAGCGGATGAAAAAATCCGTGGCAAGTATGAAGTCATTGGTGATATCACCAAGCTCAAGGGAGTAAAAACAATAAAAATGTTAGAGTTCTTCAACTACTCTTGCGGGCATTGCTATAAGTTTTTGGAAACTTCTAAAAAACTTCGCGCCAAATTCAAAGACAAGCTGCATCATAAAAAATATCCAATTTACTGGGGCAATCAGACGCCCTATCCCGCTAAAGCATTCTACATTGCAGATGAACTTGGGCTGGAAGAGGAGTTTACTCAGGAGTTGTTTGATACCAATTTCAAATTGAGTATCAATATTTTCCAACCTAAAGTCATTCGGTTTCTCGCAAAAGAGCATAAAATTGAGAAAGAAATGGCTGCTGGTATGCAGTCGGCTGCCATTTCAGCTAAAACCGATGAATCTCTGGCTATGGCGAAAAAATTCAAAGCCAATGAAACCCCGACCATAATAATCAATGATGTGTTGAAAGTTGCGCCCAGTATCACCAAAGGAAATGTGGACGACATGACGGCTAATCTGGAAATTATCTTTGATGATATCTTAAAAAACAATTGATCAATTTCTAAAACAACTTATTCCAATCACCCTCCCCCATTGCAATAGTTAATGAAAGTGAACTTAATAAATAAATGGCGTAAATGGGCTCTTCTTCCGGCGCTAATTTTCTTTTTCTGGGCCTTGCCAGTTCCCAGCCTGAACTGGACTTCATTAAGCTCAACGGCTCATGCTGGCTTTTTCAATAACGATCTCGAAACTTTTGAAGAAATCGTTGATTTGGTGACTGAAAAATACGTTTATTCACCCGACCATAAAAAGCTTTTTTCTGCTGCCATTGAGCAAATGGTAAAAACCGCTGATTCGCCGAATGTTACTTTAACAAGCGATCCTTCTGGAAAAACAGTTTCCTTCAATAAAAAAACCAAGCGATATTTTTTAAATTACGATATGAGTCATGACATGGATGAGCTGCAGAAAATTTATTACTTTCTTCACGACCAATCCAAAAACTCATTGCCAAAAAAAGATCTCGAGGTTGCTGCCATCCGCGGCCTAATGGGCTCTCTCGATACCTATTCGCAATATCTGGATAAATCTGCTTTCGAGAAATCTATGCGAGATACAGAAGGAAAATATGGGGGACTGGGAATGGTGATTACCATGAAGGACAATCGTCTTTTCGTGGTCAAAACTATGGAAGATTCTCCAGCCAGAGAAGCGGGCATACTTGCCGATGACTCCTTTCTAAGGGTGAATGGAAAAGAAATCAAGGAACTGCAAATCCAGGAACTGGCAAACCTTCTCAGAGGGTATCCTGAGACCAATGTAACTATCACCATGTATCGTCCGAGCGAGGAAAAAGAATACACTCACACTCTGACGCGTAGAATTATCCTGGTCAACTCTGTCGAATACGAACCTTTGGACAATCACATTGGGTATTTCAAGATAAATAGTTTTTCCAAGCTGACTGAGAAACAATTAAAAAAATACCTGGAGGAAGCCAGGAAGGAAGACATCAAAGGTTTCATTCTGGATTTACGTGGAAACCCGGGAGGATTACTTCATCAATCGGTTAAAGTTGCCAGTCATTTTTTATTTAAAGGACGTATGGTAGTTTACACAAAAGGGCGTTCTGAGGATGATTACCGAGAGTACCGAAGTCTATACAAAAATAGTCTTTATAAAATGCCCGTAGTAGTTCTAATCAATCAATACAGCGCCAGCGCCTCGGAAATTGTTGCCGGGGCCTTAAGAGATTCAGGCAATGCACTGCTCGTTGGTGAAAATTCATACGGAAAGGGTTCCGTGCAAACCATTTTCCGAATAAGTGACGGATCTGGAGTGCGTTTAACCACCTCCAAATATTTCACTCCTGCAGGAGCAGATATAACCAAAAATGGCATTGTTCCAGAAATAAACATCATTAATGATATAGCAGGTGAACTTACCGATCCTGAAAAAGAAAAGCAAATTCCAGGCACAACCCTTAAGTTGAAGGTTTCCAGCTTGAAAAATTTCTTTGAAAAACAGGGTGTGGTACTCAACAAAACTCGTGACGCTACTGTTGAATTTGCTCGACGAATTCTCAAAAACTCACACACAGCAAGCAAGAAAATATCGCTGGAAAAAGCGCGCGAAATCGCAGCAAATATAAAATATTAACCTCACAAATAAAATATAAGGCTTGAAGGAATGAACATCATCAACATCGATTACGAAAAGGGAACGGTTCAAAGTGATTTCTTTCTTTGGCAAATCGTTTCAAACAACAATAATAAATTTTTACTTTTGCAGCGCGAGGAGAATGGCAGGTTCCATGCTGCAGAAGCTGATGTAAAAGCAAAGCAGATCTGGGAAGTTAAGGAAATATCGTACCGGGGTCCGGATGGCGATACGTTTTTTTATGACGAGGATTCAGGAATCATACAAGTGTAAATCTTTTTTACCTGAAGTCATTCAGATTGAAATATACGCAAAGACCTGAGATGAGATAAGGAAGTTCTAAGAACATCTTTGGTTTTTCCTGCCAGGAAATTTCCCCTTAAATCCAACTTTTTAAGATTGGGGAAATTTTGAGATTCTACAAAAGCCAATGCCCCAGCATCCCTGATTTCATTCCAACCAAGTTGCAAATCTTTCACCTGGGAAAAGCTTCTAGATTTCGCAAGGGCTATCGCACCCTCATCTGAAAGAAAATTATGTTTCAGTATTAAGGTTTTAAGCTTTGGGAAAGGAGCTGCCCCTGCCAACATTTTGGCACCCCCAGGACTTATCTCGTTGTAACGCAAATCCAGCTTTTTCAGGTCTCCTAAAAATTCCTGCTTGAGTAAAACCCGAAGACCTTTATCGCCAATTTTCTTTCCTGAAAGATTCAGGAATCCCCTTCGAAGATTGTTTTTAAATAATGCTTCGTAATCAGTACTTGAAGCATCTATTTGCGCTGAAGCAATTGCACCAGAAAAAACAACCACAGATACCCAGAAAGCAGCTAGCAGACGAGGTCCCATATTCACCCAGATCAATCCTCTGAGTCCTCATTTGCTGCATTGCGTGCCTTTAACTCTTCCCAACTATTTATCAAGTCAGCATCCTCATAGTCCTGATCTTCTTCATAGAAAAAGTCCTTCAAATCATCTACGTGAAGATGGCATAGGCGGGTTCGACATTTTGCATTTTTTAATGCTTCAATTCCTTCACGGCGAATGCGGTTGGAAGTGATGAATAGATGCTTTAGTTTTGAAAGAACCTTAGACTCCGCAATGGCTATTGCACCCTCATCTTCCACAAGATTTCCATAAAGACTCAGTTTCTTCAAGTTGGACATATGAGGAGATTCGGCAATCGCCTTCACGCCATCATCACTTATTACATTTCCATAAATATCCAAATCGGTCAGGTTTTTGAAATTCTCCGATGAGACTATAGCAATGATGCCTTCGTCACTGATATTATTATTGGGAAGCATGAGCTTTTTTAAGCGTTTTACGCTTTTCGATTTGGACAGAGTGACAGCACCCTTATCGCCAATATTCTGATTACTCAGATCCAAATTTTTTTTATCTGGAGTTAAAAATTGCTTTATTAGATATTCAACGCTGGCCACAACAATTTACCATTTTAAAATTTAAAAAGATTAAGCCGGATTGTATCACATATAATCCATTCTATTACTCAAGGAACTCTTTTCGCACCCAAGCCACTTCTTCTTCCCGCGTTTCTATCGCCCCTTTCACATGTGCATCCCGAAGCGCCTTAAATACAGATTGGAAAACAGGGCCGGGTTCCAACCCCATTTCTACAAGATCATTTCCCGTCAATGATAGTTTTGCCCGATCATGATATTGAGTAAAGTATATATTCGCATATCGATTGGCCCGGTCTGTTGAAGCCACAGCAAGAAAATATATTATCGCTTCGACTGAGAAATTTGAAAACAGATTGTAGATCGTTTCTGGTTCCCAATCCTTTTCTTTTTTAAGAAGTTCCAATCCTTCTTTACAAGCACTTCTATCTCTACTCAAAGATTTTTTTAATCGGGCCGGCATTTGAAGTCTTTCAATCATTTGCAAAAAAGATTCTTCATCAAGAGAATAAATCATAGCCAGAAAGTATACATACCAAGTTTCGGGCTCCTCAGGTAGGGATATAATTTTCGCCCAGGATAAAACCGTTTCAATTTTTTCCAAAGCCTGAAGGTCGATAGAATCTGAAATAATTCGGGATGATATGAACTCCAAAAGGCCAAGCTCCTGCATCCTTAAAATACAGTTTAAGGGATGCTTCTCCTTTAATATTGAAATTATTTCGTTTAAAAGACGCGTCCCGCTCAAAGAATCTACCAACCTTTTTTTAATAGCAACCTTCATAAATGCCTCTGTCTGCTTGCTAATTTTAAAGCTGAATCGTTGTTCAAAGCGTATGGATCGAAACAATCGACACGGATCCTCAATAAAACTTAAATTATGCAAAACATGAATTTCTTTATTTTTCAAATCCCTTTCACCATTAAAAAAATCCATCAAACAAAAAGCACCTTCGCCATTCAGCTTCACAGCAATGCTATTGATGGTAAAATCCCTTCTATATAAATCCGACTTCACTGAACTTTGTTCAACGGTGGGTAAGGCTGCAGGGTGTTCATAATACTCAAGTCGTGCCGTGGCCACATCGATTCTATAACCGTCCGGAAATATGATCACCGAAGTTCCAAATTTTTCATGAGACTTAACTCTGCCATCGAATTCTTCAGCAAGGCAAGAAGCGAACAAAATCCCATCTCCTTCAACAACGATATCAATATCTTTATTGGGAATATTTAAAAGCAAATCCCGGACAAATCCGCCCACTGCAAAGACAGTAACTTCAGATCGATTTGCGACTTGCGAGATCCGCTCCAGAATTCTCAGCAGGTCTTGCCCCAGCCTTTCTTTGAGCAAACTTTTTATATTTTTTTTAACACCCATTTTTCCCAGCACAGGACTAACTTTCCCGCCTTCGCTGGCTTGCATTTCCCGTAAGATATCTCCACGACTCACCACACCCACTAGTTTTTCATCTGAATTAACCACAGGAATTATTTTCTGCTTCTCTTCAATTATTAGAGGAACTACGGAATTAAAAATTTCATCGGGCCCAGTGACAGAGAACTTGCGAACCATGAACTCCTCAACACAATCCTCCTCCAATTTATGATGGATAGCTTTTTCCACAATTTGTCGCGTAATCAATCCGACCGGTTTCTCATTTAATAAAACGGGTAGCGTATTCAAGTTATAAAGAGTAAGTACAGACTCTGCCGATCGGATCGAGTCATCCGTTGAAACCGAAACAACAGGAAAGTGCATTACATGTTTTATTCGGTTAGCTGGTTGTATTTTTTCAGCTAAAGTTTCAAGAAGTTTTTCTCGAGCCTGCACCAGCGTCATATCCTTGATGCTGGCGGAAGAAGCATTTTTATGGCCTCCCCCGCCGAAGATTTGAGCTACTCGGGAAACATTGACCTCAGATCCTCGGCTTCGAGCTATCAAATAAATTCTTTTATCCATCCGCACGATTGCAAATAAGGCATTGAGATTTTCTAATTCCAATATACAACTGGCAACATAAGCCAGGTCACTGACATAATTTTCCACTGATGCGGTAGCAATCGTCACTTCAACTTCATTTACTAATTTTCTATCTAGGTTCGCCACAAGCTCATTGAAGATATCCAATTGTTCTTCATTGAGATCTTGAGACATATATCGCGAGACCAAATCCAGATCCGCCCCTTTTCTTAACAAGTCCCCTGCTGCTGAACAATCTTCAGGAGTAGTTGAAGAAGAAGTAAGAGAATGAGTATCCTGATAAATACCCAATGCCATCAATGTACTTTCCTTAGATGTTAAAGAAATATTCTTTTCATCCAGTATTTCTGACAAAATGGTTGCGCACGCCCCTCTATTTTCAACAATCATTTTTTCAACCCTAGCATCCAAAACAGGACTTTCATGGTGGTCATAAATATGCACATTGACATTTGCGCCATTGACTAAAGAAGAAAACATGCCAATTCGCTTTGGGTCATGGGTATCCACTATAACCAAAAGGGTGACCTTCTCTAACGCAATATCTTTGAGACGACTAAATTCGAGAGCAAAATTCTCCTGCTTTAAAAACTCGCCCACCTTTTTTTCGCAATTCCCTGGAAGAACAAGAAGGGCATCGGGATACAACTTTTTCGCTGCCATCATGGAGGCGATACAATCAAAATCTGCATTCAAATGTGTAGTAATTATTTGCATCTTTATAAAACAAGTATTTAAAGGGATATATAACTATATCACCAAACCCACTCTAAACCTTGGGGAAATATGGCTGAGGGCATCCTCAACTATTTATTTTTTACCTGAATGGTGGTGTGAAAAAGGACTTCTTGTGGGAGGGTACATATTTGGTTATCACAGGCACGGAAAATCAACTTACCATCAATAGAATGTGTTTTGATCGCAACTTCGACAGGAACTAAATAGTTTCTTGAAAATTCAACATTGCCCTTATGTCCTTTGACCATTTTTCCAACAGCGCCGTCCTGAATAAAAACAGGTTTGGGTTCCTTCCAAGCATCCTTTTCCCGGAAACCATTTTCACCCATGAGAATTTGAGTTGCCAGAAGTTCGTTTCCCGCTAAAGGGGATAGCGAGTAAATGTGCCACCCTTCTTCAATAATAATGGAAATATGGAATTTAAACTCTTCACCTTGTAAAACCACGGATTTATTTGTCAATACGCTTATCTTAATGGGCGTAATTAAGGGATCGGAGTTTTGTAAGCGGTCAAAGGGGGAAATTGCAAACAATGGGAGGGGAAACGAAAATAAAAAAAATAGGATTATAAAAGCTCTTTTCATATAGTAAGGAAAAGGAATGGCAGGAATACTACGGGTTCAGCTTGGCTTCAGTTCCGGTTATGGCGAGGTATTTTTCAATAATCTTGACAAACTTTTCTTCTGAAACGGCTCCTGAAAACATTTCGCCAGAAACCCTTCCGGATTCTTGGTCGTAGGAACCGAGCAGAAAGGTGGGAGTGCCCTGGATACCAATTTCCACACCGTCTCGAATATCTTTTTCTACTCTTTTTTCATATTTGCCTTTTTTCCAGCAAGATTTAAACTCATCAATATTCTTGACTCCGGAAATTCGAGCCCCCTCCAATATCTCCTTTTCAGTAGAAGTCTGAGTCAAATTTTTATAAAACCAACTCTGAAGCTCCCAAAACCTATTTTGATCTCTCGCACATTCAACAGCTTCTGCGAAACTTTTTGCTGCTTCATGAAAGGGCAAGGGGAAATGTCGATAACCGAATTGAACTGCGTGCGGATATCTTTTTCTAATTTTTTGCAAAGTTCTTTGTACTCTTTTACAAAAAGGGCATTGGAAATCAGAATATTCCAGCACAAATACTCGTGCCGTTTTATTTTCAGCAGACCATAACATCGCAGTTCCAATCCCCGCTTCCAAATGAAAATCATTAGGAGGGGTGAGATATACCTTGGCCCAGCCTTGTTTGATGGCGTGCTGGAATTGTTGCTCAATATAAATATTCTGGTAGCTGTTTCTCAGATAGTCTTGGATTTCGCCTCGCATCTTCGGCAAACTTCCTAATTCTTTTATTCCAGGCGTGTTGTCATAAAACTTCTTAACTTCAACATCAGAAACCTTAAGCGAATTTTCCACCGAAAGCTCTGGGTGTTTTTTAGAAAGTTTTTCCAGTATCTTCTCTTTCAAAGCACGAGTTTCCATTTGGTGGAGTTGCATCAACGCTTCCTGAATACGAACGCGCTTTAAATCATCCAGATGAATGGGTTCCCCATCCACTTCCGCAACAATAGGATTATTAGAGTAATAGGCGGGTGGATTGGAATCAGAAAATGCCAGGCCCGGGTGGAAAATTAAAAAAGAGAAAATTATTGCTAGAGCCGCTTTATTATTTTTGGATTTATTTAACACGCCCTACCTTATAAAGAAGAGAAGCTAAAATTCGAGGAAAGGCCCTTAAGAAAACGGCCCGGATTCAAAATCAAACAACCTATACCCTATATTATCCCCCATTTAACATCCGAAACGCAATCCCTTGTTCCATATTATCGGGAGCCATTCGGATATTAGATTGAGGGGATTTAACCGGAAATTATAACTTGCAAAAAAGCGACAAATTTCATCCGCAGATTTTTATCGAAAAAATTATTTTTTAAAAACTTCTTCCGGATTTAGAAATTTATGACAATTTTCTGCAAGTTTCATAAAAGCCTTTGCAGCAGTAGAATCTGGACGCGAAAGCACCACAGGCTGCCCACTGTCTGAGTTGGCAACAATATCACCATCAAGAGGAATACTTCCGAGGTAGGGAAGCACCAATTCTTCAGCAAGTTTCTTTCCCCCGCCTTTTTTAAACACATCAATTTCTTTATCACAATGCGGGCAGGCCATGGTGCTCATATTTTCAATCACCCCAACAATCGGAACATTACTGTCTCTCGAAAACGAGATCATTTTCCGGGCGTCAAGGATAGCCAGGTCTTGTGGCGTAGTGACAACCACAGCCCCATCTACTTCACCAATAAAATCGATAATGGTAATTTGTTCGTTTCCAGTTCCTGGTGGCAAATCGAATAGAAGGTAATCTAATGGTCCCCAGTTAATATTTCCCAGAAGCTCAATAATGAAATCATATTTAACTGCGTCACGCCAGGCAATATGCATGTTTGGGTCTTCGATCAAAAACCCAAGCGAAGCCACCTTCAAACCATTACTTGTCTCGTAAGGATCGATTCCCACATCGGTAGATTTCAAACGCACATTTTCAGCTTGCAACAGTTTTGGAATATTTGGCCCGTGCAAATCAGCATCAGCCAACCCTACCGAATAACCACTTTCCTGCAATGCGATTGCAAGATTGGTGGTTACAGTACTTTTACCAACGCCACCTTTATTACTGCCAATAATAAGTTTATGTTTAATCTCATTCATCCGCTTATTGACAAGCCAGCGGTTATGT
>CAZECX010000054.1:0-19565 GCA_964510965.1 uncultured Nitrospina sp.
GGACGCTGGCCTCTCACGCCGGAAACAGGGGTTCGATTCCCCTTGGGGCTACTCTCTAAATCCCGCCTAAGATTATATAGTTAAAAGAGTTATTCGATTTTCCTGCCCTCCTCCATTTTGAGAATGAGGGGAAATCGCGTGGAAAAAACGTGGAAAAAAATTGCCGGACTTTTCTCCCCTGCAAATCCGTCTTCCAAAAAAATATTTTGAATTTTTAAAAATTTGTGTATGCCCACACCCTTCACGAAAATTAAGGAAGGCTTGCAACTATGAGAACGCCAATTGTTTTATTCGTATTAATTCTCTCAACAATGTCACTCTCGTCTTGCGGGACGGTCATGATGCAAAAGGATTTGGATTTGTCAAAGAGGGAGGTCGTAGCCTTATCTGATGATGAGTTTTGTGATCGAGCGCGGAGAATCCAAATGCTTTCAGTCCTCCCAGTAACATGGATAAGGGAGTTGCAACGCCGCAACCTAAGAGAATGCATTAGCATGTAACAATAAAAAAATTCCCTTTCACCACAATCTTGTGCAAGCACGGGGCGTGCTTAAAAAAGAGCTGCAACAATACCTTAGGTCACAACGTGCAATCCGACGCTCCAAACATGCTAGTTTAAAAAGAGATGGGTTGGGCCAAATAACCAATGCGGTATCGATGCCCCGCCTCGGTAGAGGATCGTGCTGTGCCCGGGCATTGGGAAAGCGATCTTATTGCAGGCTCAAATAACAGTTACATTGCGACATTGGTGGAGCGACAGACACGTTATGTCATGCTGGCTAAAGTTAAAAATAAAGATACGGAAAGTGTCATCTCAGCGCTGATAAAGCAATCAAAGCAACTACCGGATGAACTATACAAATCACTTACCTGGGATAGAGGAAAAGAATTGGCAGACCATGAGCGATTTACATTAGAAACTGATATAAACGTTTATTTTTGTGATCCTCGAAGCCCATGGCAACGAGGATCAAATGAAAATACGAATGGTTTGATTAGACAATATTTCCCAAAAGGAACTGACTTATCAGTACACTCTCAAACTAAGTTGAATGCGGTGGCCCGACAGTTAAATGAGAGGCCACGTAAAACATTAGAATTTGAAACACCGGCTCAACGATTTAACGCATGTGTTGCATCGACCGGTTGAGAACGCCACCCAAAACGGACATTTAGAAGATGCGAATTTAGCTTTCTTTATAAAATATTTCTAACCAATTCCCAACTTTGGTAAATCAAAGAAAAAGGTCAAAATCATATTGAATCATGAAACGGTCTTCTATTAAATTTTCAGAAGCCAGATTAGATTGAATTATTCCAACCCGATTCATAACAGACAAACCCTTCAAAGCCCCTTTGAACTTGTATCGAAAATTTATATTGGTCTCACGTGAATCCTGACCCCCGAGAGATTCAGGAAGATCAAAGAGAGTGAAATTAACACCTAGAGATAAGGAATCTTTGGATTCATAACTTATTCCCCAGGAATGCGCCCATCCCACAAAAGCCGAACCTTTTACAGTCAACCCACCATCCAGTTTATTAGTATAGATGGCATCGGTGGCAAAACTATATGGAGATAAAAACCCACCATTCCTGAATCGGTCTTCTTTTGAGGGGATATAGTTGAATGCATAGGAAGCAGTGACCGATTCGCGCTGGATTCTAAAGTTTGCTCCGATCATAGAAGCACTCACATTCCCTAGATTACTGTCCCCGATATCGATCTGGTGCCCTGCCTGAAACCCCAACTTGGGCTTATATTTACCTACCGTCGGCAGATCCATATCACTTTCAAGATAGAACAGGTCATAAAGATCGTGAAAAATATAATTCCATCCTTCAAGCCTGAAGGAATCATTTATCCATTTTGCACCTACAACAGTGGTTCCCGGGGTTCTCAAATTGGAAAGACCCAATTGCCGAGAAATAAATTGATCGGTATCTTCAAAAAAATCATTTTGGCGAATCTTAACGTCCGAAACGTGTGCTGCATAAAGTTCCACGTTTTTTATACTTTTGTTGCTTACGCTATACCCTAAAAAGGTAACAGGAAACAAAAGACTATCGGCTCCGTTCATAAATGGAGTTTCGATTCGTTGTCGGCCGGCAGTAATTTCCGTATCAAATTTGTTGTATTTCAGATATGCCTCGGCAAATATAGAAATCTCCGATACCGGCAATATAGGATTGCCAGCTTGTAAATCTTCACGAATCAATCCGAAATCCGTTGATCCAAACCAGGCACTTCCAAGCTTGAATCCATTCCACGAACCCGTTTCAACTTTCAAATCAGTACCTAGATGGTAAAGGGTCTGATCCGGCACCGTATCTAATTTCCTTGGTTGAAAAAAGGAGCGAAACTTTCCCTTTATATGAGCTCCTTCCGTTAGAGCAGAAAGAGGTGTTGCCTCCACCAAGGGCGCAGAAATAAGACCAGCAATTGCTAGCAAAAAGAATGCAGACAGAGTGGAATTTCTTGAAATCATTTAAATGGCAACTTTGGTGAAAATTGATTTTGACTTTTGGCTCTTTTGATTTTCAATAAATTTGTGGAAGCCTCGGTGAAACGGTTAATAAAACAAGTTCCGGCCTCTCACGCCGGTGTATTAACCAACCTTGTCTTCATGCCCGCCTGCCTGTATAACAGGGGTTCAAGTTGAATAATCTGCCCCTGATCTATGAGGCCCAAAAGGGTCATTCATTAAAAAATAATGGTAGCTGTAGTAAGTAATACACTGCAAAATTGTTTTTTGAATATCTATCTAGAGTAAACTGCGGGAGTATTTCGGGACTTTTTAAACTCACCCTAATACATTTTCAATAAACCAGCATCTCGGTAAAATATTTAAAGTGTATGTAGCCAAACGAATCTGCACCAAGAGTTGTATTTAGCTAGAAATACATTTGTTTTATAGTCTTTCTGTAAATATTTTTCAAGTTTCAGTTAAGCAATCCTTACAACTTTGGCGATGCAGATTTTTGTGCCACCCAATACTGCGGCTCAGGATACCCGTGACGCAAAAGCGCAGCAAGGAAACCCGATCGCATTTCAGTTGCCTATAATGGGCAATTGACCAAATGGACCAAAAGTGGGAAAGTATATATCAATAGAATATTCGCCTGGTCAGAGCGATTTTTAATAAATATTAATGTTCGAAAGGAAAATCCAGATCAATGGGATATCAAGTCCTGATAGTAGAAGATAATGATCCCGCTATCAATATTATGGTCGACATGTTGTTAACCATGCGGATTACCAATATCACTAAAGCCCCCAATGGAAAATCTGCGCTCAGCAAAATGCAATTTCAAAATTTTGACATGGTCATTTGTGATTTGAATATGCCTATTATGGGCGGTTTGGAATTTTTTCAAAATGCCAAACAAAGTGAATTTTTCAACAACACTCCATTTTTGATGGTTTCGGCGGAGAATGAAAAAAATATAATAGTGAAAGCGTTAGATTCAGGAATTAGCGACTACCTCGTTAAACCTTTTTCTCTTGCAATGTTTTCCACTAAGGTAAAAAAGGTTTTAAAAATTTCAACGGAGATTCATTGGACTGAAGACCTCGCTCTCGGTAACGAGACTCTTGATAATGACCACAAATATTTGGTTACTTTGGTTAACGCCATTAGTTTAGCCATGAGTTGTAATATTCCCAGTGATGAAATGTTGACCCACCTTTCCCTGCTTGAGACACATTGTAAAAACCATTTTCAAAGAGAGGAGGATATTATGGTCAAAATCGGGAGCCCGGAATTGGCTCTCCATCGATCCCATCATCAATCCATGCTTAACCAGTTAAGAGGATTATACGAGGATATTAAAGGCAAAGTGAGCACAGAAGAATGCAGGGAAACCATTCCACTTGTTGAATTGTTAAGCGGATGGATCATTCGAGATGTTTTAGATCAGGATAAGAAGATAAAAGAATATTTTATCAAGGTTAATAGAGCTAAATTGCAGTCAAAACCACCAGAGGCATGGAAAGACACAGGACCCGCCGAGTAAATATTTGACTGCGGTCTATTTGATAGTTGTAGGACTTTACAACTACAAACTCCAAAACTATATGGTGACTGTATCGATGGAGGGTTTTTATAACAAAATGGTAGGTGAAAAAAATATATAGAAATCAAGAGTCGTGCCCCCACTAGGTCCCAGCTGTAGTACCCTGGATCTCAACTCCAATGGTTGCGTCTTCAAGGCCATTTTTGCCCTTTTTCTCATCCCTTAAAATTCAACGATCGGCTTGACACATAATCTCAACTCAACGAATATCAATACAGAGATTTTCTAATCTTTAAATGCAGATCATCCGCGTTGCATGGTTTAGAAATAAAATCCAAGGCACCTAGATTTAATGCCTCCTGTTCTATTTCATGGTCACTTTCGCAAGTGAGAACAAGAAACGGGATATCTTTCAGCTTGGGATTTTCTTTCACCCTTTTTAATAATTCCAGGCCACTCATAACCGGCATGTTTAAGTCAGCCAATATAAGATCAACAGGATTGTTTTCCAAATAATCCAGGGCTTCTTTTCCATTTTTAGCCCCCGTAATTTTTTCAAAGCCGATTTGTTGAAGCTGCGCAATGCAAAGTTCAAGTTGCATATCCGAATCATCTACAATAATAATATTCCTAATCCCACGCTTTAGAATGATTTCTATATTTTCTTTGAGATTGCTCGAAGAAGTATTTATAAGATTGTCTACAGCTCCATACTTCATTGCTTCACGGTTTTTACCTTCATTAGTATGGGCGGTCAAAAAAATAAAAGGAGTGCCTTGAAACGATGGAGTTAATTTAATGGTTTTTAATAATTCCAAACCATCCTCATCTGGCAATTCCCAATCAGATAACACCAAATCAATAGGTTTGTTTTTTAAAATTATCAGTGCCTCATCAATGCTCTTGGCACAATGAATATTTTCCAATCCCATATTTTTAAGCTGATCTTTACAAGCTTTTTGCTTCTCCTCAGTGCCCGCAACCACTAAAATTTGTTTGTCGTCTTCCATTTAGTTCTAATTATTATATTTTTAATAGTGAGGTAATTATCGTTTCCTCCATATCAAGCTCAAGTGAGAAAGAAATGTAGAAACTGAATTCTCTTTAATTACAAAATTGATGCTTTAATTGCTATTTAAAATGAGAATGGCCTGATTACGAAGGGAAACTATTAGATACAATTAATGAGATAAAAGTCTAAAGAAATAGTTTTTAGTTTATCCATCGGACCTTTTATTTTTCCTGGCCGTAACGGAATTACCTGAGGAATTATAAAATAATTCGCTAAAATGAAACTTGCAGCATAATATTCCTTTTCCTTCTTGCCCTAAAGGGTCAGCATCTAATCGTTCCAAGTACGATTTCCAATCAAATCCATCCCCTTCATCTGAAATGGTCCATTCGCAATAATTTTCGCTCGTTTTATATTCAATCCTCACCTGGCGGACTCTATTCAAAATTTGGTTCGTGTCTCCATTTGTTCCTGATCCCAAATTTCCATGCGCGATCGAATTGTTTAAAAGTTCTACCAGGCCAATTTTAGCGTCAAGTTGACCACTTTCATCAAGATAGTTTTCGGCAGATTTTATCAAACAATCGACCATATCTGGAACTTCTTCAAGGATGCTGTCCATTTTTATTGAAAAAGTGGGTTTCTTTGTTTGGGGAGGTTGAGCTTTTTCTTCAGGTTTTACTTTTGAAAAAGACTCATACTTTTTAAGTAGTGGCAATAGCTCTGCATGCCGGACTGGTTTTTTTAAATAGTTGTTGGCTTTGAGTTCCATAGCCTTCATCGCATATTCTTCACAACCGAATGCAGTGACCATGACTACTATAGCCCGAGGGCTGATCTTCCGGATTTCTCCTAAAAGTTCAAGTCCATTCATTTTAGGCATATTGATATCTGAAAGCACTAAATGCGGGTTAATTTTCTTAAATTTAGCAAGGCCCTCTTCTCCATTTTCTGCGACATGAACTTCCAACCCCTGACTTTCAACGGTATCCTGCATAAACTTTCTTGAAGGGGCATCATCTTCAACAATCAATACTTTCATAATTTTCCTCTGCCAACAGAAAATTTTTTCCGTTCAGATTTATCTTTTTCGTTTTCTATCATTAATATTGCCCTAATTACCATATATGGTTTACCGGAAGAATATTGCGACAGGATTTTTTAAAATAAATATTTTAATAGATGCTCAATCGAATTTATCTATTGATCCATCGCGAACACCCATTTCATAAGCTCTGGTTTCGCGAAATAATGTTTTACTTAAAAGAACAAGACCAATCAAATTTGGCACCGCCATCAATGCGTTCATTGCATCAGAAAAATTCCATACCAACTCCAATTTAATGATGGCGCCAACAAAGACAAAAAGTACCCAGAGGTATCGATAAAAATGAACCCATTTATCCCCAAAAAGGTATTCGAAACATTTTTCACCGTAATACTCCCAAGCTAATATGGAAGAAAAAGCAAAGGTGATGGCACCCAGTGTAACGATAAAGTTGCCCCAATTTCCCGGAAGGCCTTCTGAAAATGCCAGCATGGTCAGGGCTACACCTGTTTCTCCGGAAACCCAAACTCCTGTCGATGCTAATGCCATGGCGGTGAGAGAACATACGACCAGGGTGTCAAGAAAAGTTCCGCTCATAGATACGAGTGCTTGTTTTGCAGGTTGATTTGTTTTGGCAGCAGCAGCTGCTATGGGAGCACTTCCCATCCCGGACTCGTTGGAGAAAAGACCTCGCGCAACGCCATATCGGATAGTTTGCGCTAGCGTTGCGCCGATAAAACCACTGGTAGCTGCGGTGCCGGTAAAGGCATGTTCGAAAATCAATCTAATGCCCACTCCTAATTGGCTCAAGTGAGTCAAAATAACAATCAAAGCACCGACAAAATAAATGGCGACCATAAATGGAACAAAAATGCTGGCGACATCTGAGATGCGTTTAATGCCACCTAAAATTACCATTGCGGTCAAAACCGATAAAATGATTCCAACTGAAAACTTACTTGTTCCCATGGCAGTTGCCACCGCATTGGCAGCCGTGTTGGCTTGAATCATATTTCCAATTCCGAAAGCAGCGCATGAGCCAAATATGGCAAAGCAAACCCCCAACCATTTTTGCCCTAGCCCATGTTCCAAATAATACATGGGACCTCCGGAAATCTCACCGTTATGATTGACCTGTCGATACTTAACGGCTAAAAAACTTTCAGAATATTTTGTGGCCATTCCCACCAAGCCGGTGATCCACATCCAAAAAATAGCGCCAGGGCCTCCTAATGCAACGGCCGTACTTACTCCTGCAATATTTCCCATTCCTACCGTCGCCGCCAATGCCGTCATCAACGCACCAAAATGGGAAATATCGCCTTCACCTTGTCGTTCTTTTGAAAAGGCCAGCCGAAGTGCATAGAACAGGTTACGAAACTGGATTCCGCCCAAACAAATAGTTAGCCAAAACCCTACCCCTAACAACAGAATTAGAAGCCAGGGACCCCACATTAAACTTGCGAAATTGGCAAAAAATAAATTCATATAATCATTTATCTTAATTAGGAATTAGTTCATTTTAAAACGGGTGTTCTTAACTTTCCAGCGCCAATCTTACAGTAAATATAGGGGGTTTACCATGATTAGAGAAAACTCTTGTATGATACTATGAAAACGGTTTTAGGGGTTTGTCACCTTTTTATTTTGTCAATTATTAAGTATTGAATAGATGGAACATTTATTTAATAAGAAAATTAAATATCTCTTTTTCTTCATAGCCTTGATTATTGCTATTACTTGTTTTCAACTTCCGGCAAGAGGAGACGTTGACTCTTCTGTAATTTTGACAGATGAAGAAAGAAAATGGCTCATTGAAAACCCTGAAGTCAACTACTCTTCCGATCCTAATTTCCCACCCATAGAATTTCATAATGGAAAAGAACACCACAGTGGAATGAGCAAAGATTTTATTGTTTTGTTGGGGAAAAAGATGGGGATCCGATTTAATTTAATTGAAGCCCAATCATGGACTGAAATTATGAAAATGGGTCAAGAGCGGAAGATCGATATGTGGTCTGCTGCGGCACCCACTTCTTCAAGACTGGAGTATATGAATTTTACCCAGCCTTATATTCAACTCCCCGCAGTGATCATGGTAAAAAATGATAAAAAAGAAGTACAAACATTGGATACCCTCTCTGAAAAAAAGATTGCTGTTACCACCGGATATGCCATCCAGGACTTCATCAGTAACAATCACCCTGAATTAGATATTGTAGCTGTTCCCAATGTTTTGACTGGGCTGAGAATGGTTTCATTGGGATTAGTGGAAGCCATGATCGTTAATATTGCTGTTGCAAAATATTATATCGAGCAGGATGCAATTACCAACTTGCGAGTGGGTGGAAAATCTGGGTTCACTTATAATCTGGCATTTGCTTCAAGAAAAGACTGGCCATTACTAAATAGTGTTATAGAAAAGGGCATGACTCGAATCACTCAAGAGGAAATAGAGGATATTTATCATAAATGGATTCCCAAAAAAGAAGAAACCTGGATCACAGTTAAATATCTTTTAGTTTTGATTCTTGGAAGTCTTTTAATTTTTGCAGTGGGTAGCACTATCGTCTGGAGTTTGGCTTTAAACAAAGAGGTCAAGATAAGGTCCATGGAATTAATGAATGCAAAAGAAGAGGCTGAAAAGGCAAATAGGACTAAGTCAGAGTTTTTATCCAGCATGAGTCATGAATTGCGAACTCCCCTAAACGCGATTCTTGGTTTCACAGATCTTTTGCAAGGTAAATTCTTCGGCCCACTCAATGACAAGCAATTGGGGTATGTTTCTCAGATTGACGAAAGTGGTAAGCATTTACTCTCTTTGATTACAGATTTGCTGGATATGACTAAAATCGAAGCAGGAAAGATGCATTTGCAATTAGAATCTTTTCCACCTCAAGAACTATTTGATGCCAGTTTGGCATTGATGAAACCAAAACTTGCAGAAAAAAATTTTGAAGTGAAATCTAGTGTTGATCCTTCGCTTAATAAAATGACAGGTGATTTGCGAAAGTGCAAACAAATCATGCTTAATCTTTTATCCAACGCCGTGAAATATACTCCAGAAAATGGGCGTATTGAAGTTAATGCATCCCAATATGAAGACCTTATTCGTATAACTGTTTCGGACTCTGGCATTGGAATCAGTCCAGAAGATCAAATAAAAATTTTTTCGGAGTTTGAACAGGTGAATCGAGTGCGAGATGAAGCTTTGGGTGGAACAGGAATTGGTTTGGCCCTGACCCGACGTCTTGTGGAATTGCATGGTGGAGAAATTGGCGTGGAAAGTGATTCAAAAGGAACTACATTTTGGTTTAGTTTACCCTTGAAAATAATTAAACATGAAGAAAAAAATAAAAAGACAGAATCCCATACAATGCTTACCTTTAAAGGTCGCCAAATTCTGGCAGTGGAAGACAATGAGGTCAACTTGGCTATGCTATTAGATATGCTACATACCCATGACCATCAAGTTCTAGTTGCAAGAAATGGTCAGGAAGCAATTGAATTAGCCGAAGCCAATAACCCTGAACTGATTCTCATGGACATCCGCATGCCGGTGATGGATGGATTGGAAGCCACTCGCAGATTACGAAAAATAAAGAGATTTTCCAAAATTCCCATCATTGCATTGACCGCTAGTGTTGGTGATGATGGTCGTGATAAATGCCTGGAAGCCGGGTGTACGGAGCACTTGGCGAAGCCCATTCAATCAAGAGAATTGTTTGAAACCATAAATCCCTTTTTAAACCCTGGGTAAATGAGAAGAATATATAAAACCGTTTTAAAACCATTTCAAATTCTCTTGGAAATTCCCTTGAAATATAAAATGCGTTCTAACAATTGGTTACAGAACTTATATTACTTGCTGATTGTTGCAACCTTGATGATACAGGTTGTTGCCCCTGCCCAAACTATGGCCCAGGTTAAAAACTTTACGAAACCGGTCGCAGAAATGCCTGATCGGATTTCCGTTGCTTATTGTTCTGACTGCGTCCCTTTCCATTTTCAAGATGAAAAAGGGCTGCCTGCTGGAATGCTTATAGATTTCTGGCGGCTATGGTCTGAAAAGACAGGTGTCGCAATTGATTTTCGTTCAGCCCCTTGGGATGATTCGCTTGCCATGGTAGGTGGTGGAGTGGCCGATGCTCATGCCGGCCTCTTTTTTAATAAGGAAAGAGATAAGTTTCTCGATTACGGTTCGGCGTTACGTAAAACGGATACCCATGTGTTCATTCATAAAACTCTTCCTACAGTTAGTCGAATTGAAGAACTATCTGCTTATCGCGTTGGTGTACTCGCTAAAGATTATGTTGAGGGCTATTTAAAAAAACGGTTGCCAAAAGCAATTATTGTTCCTTACCCCGATTACGCCAGCATTATGATGGCTTTAAAAGATGGGACTCTAAAGGTTTTTGCGGCAGATACCCCCACGGGCATTTATCATCTTCAGCGCCATAATTTAATTGAACAGTTCTCTTTTTCAAAAGAGCTTCTCCTTTATCAAAATGACTGGTATGCCGCCGCAAGGCAAGGTAATGCGGAATTGATAAAGATCATCAATGAGGGCATGTCCCAAATCAGCCAATCAGAAAAAACGGAAATTGGCCGACGATGGTCTGCAGTTACCAAGGAGAAGAAGACGGATGCGCTCCTTATTTCCATGGATCGTGCCTATCCGCCTATGACTTTTCTCAACGCTCAAGGGCGCCCGGCTGGATTTCTGGTGGACCTTTGGCGTTTATGGTCAGAAAAGACCGGGAGAGAAATTCGATTTAAAGAAAATAATTGGAAGCAAAGTGTTGAAGCCCTACGAAATGGAGAGGCCGATGTCCACTCAGGCCTTTTCAAGAATGATGAGCGGGAACAGTGGCTAAATTTTGCACCTGAGGTTTATCGAATTGGAACCGGTTTGTATCATCGGGCTGGCGAAAAGATTTCTGATAAACTTACCGAGGTCGAAGGCCAGACCATTGGAATCATTGCGGGGTCGCATCAAGAAATCATGGCACGAACCCGCTGGCCCAACTTGCAACTGACCCAATTCAATACCACACAAGAGCTGATCCAGTCGCTACTCAAAGAGAATGTAATTGCAGTATTGGCAGAAATTCCCGTCATGGATGTTCTGCTAAACCAAATGGGAATGCGGGGAGAAATAGTTCTCAAACCAGGGCAACTATTCGTTAATGCCTTTCATCCTGCTGTTCTCAAAGAGCGTAAGAAAATATTAAAATCTGTCGAGCAAGGATTTTCTCGTATCAGTCAACGTGAATTAGCAATGCTGGAGAAACGTTGGGTCGATGATCCAGCCAAACGGGTGTACGCCCAAAAATTCCGTTTAGATAGTAAAGCGGTTCCTCTCAACTTAACGGAGGAGGAAAAGCAATGGCTTAAGGAGCACCCGGTAATCAGAATGGGAGTGGATCGCTCCTGGCCACCTTTTGAGTTCCTGGATGACATGAACCAGCATACCGGCATAGCAGCCGATTTCATGCAGTTGATGGAAGAGCGGTTAGCTATTCGCTTTGTTCCACCTCCCAATATTTCCTGGGCAGAAGTGATAGCAAAAACCAAAAAGGGTGAGCTGGACATTCTTTCTGTATTGGCGCCTACGAAAGAGCGCGAGAAATTTCTTCATTTCACGAACCCTTATATCCAGGCTCCCTTTGTAATAGTTCGACGTGCAGGTACCTCCTCGGTTAGCGGCTTAAATGACTTGAGTGGGCAAAAAGTGGGAGTCGTTTCTGGATACGCTGCGGAAGAAAAAGTGCGTCAGCAAGCGCCACATCTCAACATTGTTCCGGCAAAAGATTTATCCGAAGGGCTTCTGGCTCTTTCCACCGGGAAAACGGATGCTTTTGTCGGCAATTTGCCTTCGGTCAAACATTTCATCCAAATACTTTTTCTAAATAATCTTGAGGTCGGTGCGTCGGCCGGTTTCACTTTGGATCTTACTATTGGTGTGCGCAAGGACTGGCCCATCTTAACGGAAATTTTAAATAAATCTATTCGATCTGTGACCAAAGAAGAGAAGAGAAAAATTCTTCGCATGGAATCCTCAGAGGAGGTTAAAGGACAAGGAACCGATATCAGTCTTGTACGGATCATTATTGGAGTGGCTATTCTGGCTCTGATCCTGATTACCGCAATTATACTTCTAAACCGCTACCTTAAAACTGCCCGCGCCAAAGGCCTCTCGGAAGATTTGTTCCAATCAACCAGGGTCCGTGCTATCGGTATGGGGGTCATCGGATTGTTTATTGCTATGACCATCATTCTGGCCTGGACCGCTATAAATCATATTAATCTGAGGATCCGCCAAGACATGGAATCTACCTTGAGCAACATTTTAAAGTCCTCACAGGATTCTTTACGAATTTGGGTGGAAAATAGCAAGAGGTCTCTTGCCCAGTTGCTCATTGAACCCGAACTTTTGCAACCCGTAGTCACCCTTTTGGCGGCTCCACAAAATAAAGATGCCCTGGCTAAAAATTCAGCCCAGGAAAATGTTCGGGAGTTTTTTAATTCTAGAATTACTACTTCCCGCAATGAGGGGTTTTTAGTCATTTCTCCAGATCTTTTTACTATTAGCGCATATAAGGATGCTGAGATCAGATCGATCAACCACATTTCCCAACGATATAAAGAATTTGTGAAACGTGCGTTGAGGGGAGAGCTGGTTTTTATTCCGCCGATTAAATCTTATTCAACGTTTACGGATGAATCAGGAAAGAAAAAGGAATCCACCCCGGCAATGTTTTTCGTCGGTCCCTTGCGCAGTTCTACTGGAAAAGTCATTGCGGCTGTTTCCCTGCGTATTGATCCTTTTCAAGATTTCACCCAGTTGACCCAAGGGGGACGCCTTGGAGAAAGTGGAGACACCTACGCTTTCAACAAACAAGGCTACCTTCTCTCAGAAAGCCGGTTCGAGGGGCAGATGGAAAAACTAGGATTGATTTCCCAGGGACAAAATGAAATCCTCACAGTGCGGATGAGCGATCCCGGTGGAAATCTGACAACCGGTTTCCAAGATTCCCCACCCCTGAACAGTCGTCCACTTACCCTCATGGCACAGAGCGCTACAGCGGGTGAAGCGGGAACCAACATCCAGGGATACCGGGATAACCGAGGTGTACCTGTTCTTGGCGCCTGGTTGTGGGACGATGTCCTGGGACTGGGATTGGCCTCTGAAATAAATATGGAAGAAGCTCTTGAACCGTATTATTCCGTGCGCAATATCATCGTTCTGGTCCTGAGCGTTATCGTAATTTTTGCTCTGATCCTAACGGCGCTGAGCGCATGGATTGGTGAACAGGCAAACTTGACCCTGAAAAAATCCCGGGATGACCTTGAGGACCGAGTAAAGGAACGAACTCAAGAATTATATGAGGCACGCAATGAATCAGAGAAGGCAAGCCAGGCCAAGAGTATGTTTATTTCCAGCATGAGCCATGAACTCAAAACTCCCATGAACGCCATATTGGGATTTTCCCAGGTTTTAAAGTCGAATAAAGACATAAATAAAAAAGTAAAAAACTCGGTGGAATCCATTCATAAAGCTGCAAATCACCTCATGGGTCTGGTCAATGATATTCTGGATTTCTCAACCGCTGAAGATGGTTTATTAGAGATGAAACGTATAAACTTCGACTTGGTTAGTCTTTTGAATGACCTTTCTCCTACCTATAAAAGGCAATGCGAGAAGAAGGGAATTGAACTGGAAGTTAAAGGAATGGTTGAACATCAGCATCTGTACCTTAATGGCGACAGGAGAAAAATAAGACAGGTCCTGATAAACTTGCTATCAAATGCGGTAAAATTTACCGATTCTGGAAGTGTTCAAATGAGGGTTGAGCCAACTACCAACGATCATTTTAATTTTGAAGTCATTGATACAGGATCCGGTATCCCTTTGAGCAATCAGCAAACCATTTTCGACTCTTTTCACCAGCAAGAGAAAGGCTTTAAAAAAGGAGGCCTGGGTTTGGGGTTGTCTATGTCTAGACGGTTGGTGGAAGTGATGGGTGGGGAACTCCAAGTTGAATCCGCTCCAGATAAAGGATCCCGTTTTTTCTTTACCTTGAACCTTCCTGCAGTCAATTCGGGAACTATTGTTATTGATCATGAGACTGAAGCTCAGGAAGATGTCCCGGATGAATTGGAAGAGCAGGAGCTTGATTATTCCAGCTTTCAACTTCCAAGTATTATGATTGATGAAATAAAAAAATTCGTTGACTTGGGGATGCTGGATGACATCGAGCCGCAACTATCAGAGATGGAAAAAGTTGAACCTCATGGGAAAAAGTTGGCAGAAACTCTCCGGGATCTCGGAGAGCAGTTCGAGACCGATAAAATATTAGAAATTTTAGGTAAAATTAAAACGAATTGAACTTTCAAATTAGTTTGTGAAAATAAAAAAAACTGCGGGACAATTGCGGGACTTTTTCTTCTCAAACTATTCCACCCTCAGTTTATTAAGAGCTTTGTAAGTTATTTAATAAAAGCAAGTTATCAGACACGCCGCCCAATCTTGGATGGTTAATATTTTTAAGTTCGCTGGCCTCTCACGCCGGTGTAATACTTAACCTTATGGCTTCATGCCCCGCAAGGGGTATGTGATATTTCACATTAGACTTCATGCCCGCTTGCGGGTAAAACAGGGGTTCGATTCCCCTTGGGGCTACTCCACTTACGTGGAGGGGGCATGAAAGCTATTGAAGCGATATAACACACGCCTGGTGGCGACCCTTCCACCTAAAGACCTGTTAAAACTTTTCCTTTGGGATATTCGACTTGGAAATCCAGATGGACGGTTTTCTTTTCTCCCGGAGCCAGTTCCAGAATCCAGGTCAGGAAATTTTGTTTGTCCGTCTCTTCAGCTTTCGGTTCGATGCGGTTGATTTTTATTTTTATGTCCTCGTGGTAAGGCAGGGGCAGTTGGTCTTTCAAAGTTAGTTTGACAGCCTGTTTCTTGAAGTTTTCCAGGCTGATTTCAAAAATATAGCGGGCTCTTTCCCTCTGGTCAAAAAAGCCTTCGCCGCCGTCTTCTTTTTTTATCAGTTTTCGCTCTACATGGATGGAATCATCGGAGCCCAGACCCAATTCCAATTCTTTTCCAGGAGCTGTGTTTTTCATCCAATGCCTGCCAGCAAAACTACCGTCCAGATAAATCCCGCTTTGTCCGGGAAGTAATTGAAAATCGCTGGTGTTTTTTAGCTTGGTGTTTAGGAAAACCCTTTGCGAGATTTTTGGGGTGGCCGTATAGGTCAGTTCACTTTCAAATGTTTCTTTAACAATCAATGCGCGAAACTTTCGTGTGCCGGCTGCAATGGTTTGTTTTTTAGGGATCTGAAAAGTGAAAGAGGTTGCTGATTGAATTACCTTTGTTTCCATTATGGCATCATTGAATCCAGCAGACTCTTCCATGGCCATCGACTGCATGGGCGCAGACCGGAGCAGTTTAGGAGACCTGGGCTTTGAAAAATCCACCACCCAGGGGAAAAGTTTGGGTGGCTGGGTTCCTCTTGAAGGTTGGCCCGTGGAAAGCTCCAGAGAGATGTTTTCCCAATCCTCACCGGTGTTCTGGTCAATTTCTCCAAAATAAGAAAGAGTGATTTTTTTATTATTTGTATTTGCGTGTAAATGATAAGTGGGCTTCCATCCGGCGTTCCTGATCTGGTAAGCAATCCCAAGTTTTATTTTATTGCTGTTAGAAGAGCGGATGTCCAGGGTAACAATGTAATGACCCTTTTTGGAGTCCGCCATCATTTTGTTTAGTTTTTTGGTTTCGTTTTGCAGTCTGTCCTGTTCTGCTTCGATTTGAATATTTAAATTTCTGCGTAGCTCACGAGTGGCTTTTCCCTGACTGGCCTTAAAATTTAAAATGGAATTCCAAAAATCAGGCCCCTGAGTTTTTTCAGTGGAAGTTGGGATGTTTCCAATAAAACGAATTTGGTCATCGTAAACACTCAGGTTATCTTTTAATTCATTTAAAGCATTTTGAATTTCTTTTACCAGTTTGTTCTGTTTTTGTATGGGCTGGCTGATAAAGGTGCTTTCGAACACTCTTTCCAGTTGGAAGTTGCTGATCTGAGCGGAAGAATTGTCCCTTGAAAATACACGTAAAGAATTGGGGATTAATTTTTCTGGGAAGGGACCCATGGTTAGGTGTGAGTCAGGGTTCGTTAATTGGGTATTTAATTCCCGATAAACTTCCGCTCGATCCGAATACAATTTAACTTTGTTAATTTTGCCGAAGGTTATTTCCGAAGATTCTGCGAGATCTGGATGCAAAACCCCGAGTGTAGAAATAGAAAGAATGCTTGCTGCAAAAGTCAGTAAATATTTCATTGTGGCCTTTTGGCTAAAATTTAAATCAGAATTAAGTTTTCCGCATTCTGTGGGTGCCGTTATTCTGACATTGTGAATGTGCAGATTCAATATGCCTTTTACTTGATAAAATCACTCAGTTTCATGAACGGAAAAAGCAATTCGAAAGCCATTGATATAGTGCCGCTTATTTGCTGGTGCACGATAGCGGGTATGTGATTTGATATGGCTTATTAAATTTGCTTGGGAGCCGCCGCGCTTAACCTTGAAGCGGCCTGTCTCAGGTCCTTTCGGATTTTGGGTGGGGCTTCTCTTGAAATAGTCGTTCGAAAACCAATCTTCTGTCCACTCCCAAACATTTCCTAGAATATCGTAAAGACCAAAAGGGTTGGGTTTTTTTAATCCGACAGGATGTGCTTTGTAGTTAGAGGTACCAAAATACCACACATAATCATTGTCGATTTTATCGCCCCAGAAAAACTCTGTTGAAGTTCCGCCGCGGGCGGCATATTCCCACTCCGCTTCGCTGGGCAGTCTGTATTTGGTGGTATTTTCCGCCAAGTTCAATTTCTGGATATATTCTTTGGCATCTTTCCAGGACACCCTTTGAACGGGGTGGTTTTCCCCCTTGAACCTGGATAAATCTTCTGATTGAAAAAGGGCCCATTGTTTTTGGGTGACTTCATACTTTCCCAAATAAAAAGAGTCGACACAAACTTTGTGAACAGGGGCCTCAAAATTAAATCCCTTATTCGAGCCCATTAAAAAACATCCGGCTGGGATTTTAAGAAACCGCATTTGCGTTGAAGGGGAAACCACGCCTTCATTTATTATTTCTTCTTGCGCGAAAATCTTTGGCGGGATCCAACCAACTAAAAGCATTAAGGTCGATAAGAGGATTAGTTTTAGTGGAAAATTCGTCATTTCATGGGATGCCGTATAGCCCACCATCTATAGGATAAATGCCTAATAGTGTAGGGGTATTATTACTACTTAAAAAACATCGCAACGCCTATGTCGGGGCTGCGGTCAATATCGTTAGAATCAGTGCGTAAATTTTTTAAACATTTAACGTTTAGGTTATGCATTGATTCGTTCAGCGAAAATTAAATTTTCTGCATTTTTAGTTTTTGGCTTCTTTGCTATATCGACAATTTCTGAAGCTGTCCCAGGTGCGATAATTCTCAATCCCATGCTGAAAAATTCGGGGCAGCTAAAGGTTTATCAGAATGCTTATGTTGAAATCAGTAATTCATTCAGTACTGTTTTATATGACATAACAGTTACCGAATCTCCATCGCAAAAAAGAGTTTTATCCATTGCAGATTTCCAATCGGGACAGTCCTTTGAAATGTCCTTCTCGAAGGCGGGTGAATATGAAATATGTTACTCCAGATTGAAAGATAGTAAGAAAGATTTCACCGTACCTAGAACATGCTTGCAGGTCGATGTTTTAAAAGCAAAATTGATCTGATCCCCTCCTGAGTAACAAAGATAGTTCCCCCGTCTATTTAGTAACCTGCCAAAGCGAGTCCACAAAATACTTTTTGGAATCGTAAAAGTTTTCAGCAATTTTAAATCCAGATTCGCAGGCTAGCTTTTCTATATCTTGAATCGAATATTTTAAAGATTGCTCGGTTTGCATTGCCTCCCACTCGTTAAATTCAAAATCTTTATTCAGAGCTTTGATGTGGATTGTTTGCTGGCAGGTGCTGTACAAAAAACTTTCCACGGCTCGCGATTGTGGATTGTAATGGCCTTGCTGTACAAATAATTCTTTATTGAAGTTTGCTCCAAGGGTTTCATTGATTCTATCCAAAAGATGCAAATTGAATTTTTCAAACCATTCATCGTTGTAGGATTGATGAAGTAGCTTGGGATTTTTCATAAGATCAAAACCAACTAATAGGTAATCTTCGTTTTGTAGCGATTGATGTAACTTTATTAGAAAAGATTTAGCATCGGGAATATCCATATTGTTGAGGGTGACCCCTAAAAACAGCACCATTTTTTTTGCTTTATTATTTTTTGAGATTGAAGCAAGACCTTCAAAATAATCTGCGACCAGGCCAGTCACATTTAATGAAGAACTTTTGAAGTTTTGATTAAGGGTTTTTACTAGATTGTCAATGGCACCTTCAGAAATATCTAAGGGAGTGTATTGAAGTTCTACTCCGTCTTCAAGCAGTTGTCTGATGAGGACCATTGTTTTTTCACCATCGCCCGAACCTAATTCAATCAATTGGGTGGGGGTGGTAGAGAAAATTTTTGAAAGAGTCGATTTGTGCGTGTTGAAGATTTCAAGTTCACATCTTGCAGGATGATAGTTTTCCAGTTTTGTGATTTGATTGAAGATTTCGCTTCCTTTTGAATCAAAAATCAACCATGAAGGCAGTTTTTTGTTTTTAAGGGACAGTCCTTTTAGAACCGCATCTGCAAATTGATTGTTTTCCATTGTTGTCTAGTTCTTTTGTAAATTTTAAAGAAAAATTTTAAAAAATTAGTGATGCAGGGTCGGAATTTGACCTGCAATATTCAGTTTGTTATATTACCTGTATATAATTCTTCAAATCTTTTGTCCAGCTTGGTCGGGCAGACTCATTGTGCATATATGAGCATATTTTGCTTCATTATCGTTAATTGAAAAACTAAAAAGGTCATTCCAATTAAATCAGATACTCTCAATACCTATCTAGAATACGAAAAAGCTGAGAAAGAATTTGTCGCCTTTGTGAATTGCGAAGATTTGGATGCCAGTATATTGGAAAACCCTCAGGTTGTTGATTTTTTCAACGAAAAAATCGATCTCGCACTGGATGAAGCCTTTTTGGGGAATAGCGGAGATGATTCCGCGCATATTTTTATTCAAAGATGTTTGTATCACATCAATAGATTGAAGCTGTTTTGGTACGATGATCTGAATAATTATTCCAATGAAAACTCACGGTTTCTTTTTAATATTCGATCTAAAATTGAAAAAATATGGTCCGCATGGGAAGAAAATCAAGTTTTAATTGAAAGGTTGAAAGCCGGTGATGTTTCTCAAGCTCTTTGTAAGCGGGCAGATGAAGATTTAAACCCTGAGTTGTCAGAAGAGGTACAAGCTTTGCACTGGTTACCATTTTACTCGATCAGCCCAATAAGCTTCTGACATCT
>CAZECX010000054.1:19575-21889 GCA_964510965.1 uncultured Nitrospina sp.
GGTTACTGTCAGCTGCTTGCAATTGCATCTCTTGATGGATTGGTGGAGGCAAGTCAGCTTTCCCGAGTTTTGGGGGGAGCCGGTTCAGATGTGCAGCTCATGTTGACCAAAATCTTGTGGGAAGAATATGGGGCAGGTAAGTTAGAGCGAAAACATTCTTTCCATTTTGCTGCCATGCTTGAAGAGTTAGGATTGGATTCCAAGCCTGAGGCTTATTTGAATATCGTTCCCTGGGAAGTTCTAGCTAATATCAATCATTCTTTCTTGTTGTCAGAACAAAAGCGAAAGTTTTTAAGATATGTGGGCGGTCTTATGTTTATCGAGATTTCTGTTCCTGCTTCATTCAAGAATAATAAATTGGCAGGAGAGCGGTTGGGATTGAGTAGTGAAGCCACCAGCTATTGGGATATACATATAATAGAAGATATCCGCCACGGGCAATGGATGCTGAACGATGTTGCGCTTCCATTGATTGAAAAATATCCTGAGAATGCGTGGGAAATTGTATTGGGTTATGACCAGCAAAAGTTTTTGTCTGCCAGAGCGGCAAGTGCCATGGTGGCTTCCATCCAAAAGTCTGAAAACGATCCTTTAGTGTTCCAAGAAAAAATCGAATCGTTTATATAGGCCCCTCCTTTAGAACTGTAATAAAAAATCATCGTCCAATTCTTCTTCAAGATATTCTGGAAGCTGAGTGTTAGCATCGGTTAGGGATAGATCCATTTGATTTGTGGTTAACCCTGTCGCTCCATTTAATTGAGCCTTCTTTAGATTGGTTTGGTTGAAAATGGTTCCTTCGTTGAACTGGGCTCCTTCCAGCTTGGCATTTTCGAAGTCTGCAAACTGGAGATTAGATTCCAGTAATCCTGCTCCCGAAAGATTTGCGCTTTTCAAGTTCGCACTTTGCAAATTGGTTTCTAAAAGCTTTGCTTTGTTCATATCAGCTTTTTCAAGATTGGCTCCAGTTAGATTGGAGTATTGGAGCTTGGCTTCTGTCAAGTCCGCATTGCTTAAATTAATTTTTTGCAGCTGGCATCCACGGATATCTGCGTTTGAAAGATCCGGAGTCGTTTCCGGGTTTTCCTCACGCCATTGATTCCAAGCGCCAACTCCCTGTTTGATTATATTTAAGTGCTCTTCAATGGGCATAGTTGTTTTCCGGTGAATTTAAAAAGATCATGTTACATGAAAATTTAATTCAATGTTCGTAATTTGGATTGTTTATTGCGATTAATATTACTGCTTTTTTTAGAGGGCTTTTTTCTTGTGAGGCGTTCTCAGGAAAGTTATTGCCAAAAGGTGACTTTAAAAGTGAATCTTCTTTAAGTTGCTTGCATCCAAATTTTATGGCAGGATTAGCAATCAGCTTTCAAAACTTTTTTCCGCAAGGTATAAATTTATTTTTTGAAATAGTACTAATGAATTTAACCATTTAAGGAGAGTCGATATGGATGATATTGGAGATTATATGAGTTCCCCAATTTTGAGCGTGGACTCCGAATCCAGTGTTCAGGAGGCGGCAAATTACATGAATGCAAATGGTGTTGGCTCAGTATTAATTTCTGAGCTGGGAGAATTTGTGGGCATGGTCACCGAAACAGATTTAACTCGAAAGGTGCTTGGAAAGGGCCTGAATGCTGAAACAACAACGGTCGCTTCTATAATGAGCTCACCGCTGCTTTCGCTGGATCGCTATTTACCCATTGAAGAGGCAAATCGGTTCATGCATAAGAATAAAATTCGGCATTTAGTGATTACCGAAGAAGAAAAAATAGTAGGGATGTTGTCTGTAAAAGATCTTGTTTCTTATTTCGCGAAAGACTTTCGCATGCAGGAGTAGGGGATCTATCAGTAGACATCAAAACTAAGACTTTGAAGACGCGGACCAAAACTTTAGATGCTGTGGTTTTGCTTGCTTTTTTAAATTTAGATAAGTTTTTTGTGAAGCAGGCTCTCGATCTTTAGAACTATCCTGTCTTGGCTCAGTATTACCTCTTTTAATCCATAAAAAATTCCATATACACCATCCAGCCAATCATTGATAGGATGAGAATCGTATATCCAGTGTGGACCCAGATGGTGAAAATCAAGGGTTCCTTGCGCTTTTCCTGGGGTTCTTTTTCCTTCATTTATTTTCCTTTCAGGCCGTAATATTAATAGGGATAAGTATTAATAACCACAAGCATAATAAGGTTTTTCAAATAGGATGGGTGAGTTAATACAATCTCTTAAAATTCCATAAATTGTCTGCTACCAAATCACCTCTGTTTGCCCTGTTTTTTTGGTTTACAATCAAGGTAGCATAACTTTTTTT
>CAZECX010000055.1:0-21820 GCA_964510965.1 uncultured Nitrospina sp.
CGCGAATAAAAAGTTATCAGGACTATGGTATGTTCCAACCCATTCAAATTGCCGCGACGGTTGCGTTGAATGGACCGCGGGATTGTGTCGAAGAAATAAACGAAACATATTGCAGTCGACGAAATGTGCTGTGCGAATCGCTAAATAGAATGGGATGGAAGGTGACTCCCCCGAAAGCAACGATGATGGTTTGGGCAGAAATCCCCGATCAGTTTAAAAAAATGGGGTCACTCGAATTTTCTAAAATGTTATTGGAAAAAGCCAAGGTGGCGGTAGCACCGGGAATTGGCTTTGGTGAGGGGGGAGACCACTTTGTTCGCTTCTCGCTGGTAGAAAATGAACATCGAATTAGACAGGCTGTAAGAGGAATTAGGGAAGTTTTTTAATTTCACTTCGAACGGCCGAGTTGTTTTTAAAAATGGATAGGAAATGAAAAAGATAAATGTAGGGTTGATAGGATTTGGCACCATAGGTGCCGGTGTTGCAAAGATTCTTACTGAAAACCAGGAAGTAATCCAAAAAAGATTAGGGGCCGCTGTTTGCCTTGTAAAAATTGCTGATTTAGATATAACCTCTGATAGAGGCGTTGCTATTGATGAAGGGGTGTTGACCACATCGGTTGATGATATTCTTGAAAATCCGGAAATTGATATTGTAATTGAGTTGATCGGTGGATATGAACCTGCAAGAAAATTCTTGCTGAAAGCTTTGCAGAATGGAAAACATGTGGTGACGGCGAATAAAGCGTTGCTGGCAAAGCATGGCGATGAACTTTTTGAGACAGTCGAAGAAAAAGGACTCTCTATTGGCTTTGAAGCATCCATTGGTGGAGCGATTCCCATAATAAGATCGATTCGTGAAGCGTTTGTGGCTAATCGAATTCATACTATAGAAGGAATTGTAAATGGCACTGCAAATTATATTCTAAGTAAAATGTCTGATGAAAACTGTGATTTTGATGTTGCCTTGAAAGAAGCTCAGGAAAAAGGATTTGCAGAAGCCGACCCAACATTTGACATTGAAGGTATCGACTCTGCCCATAAGATTGCTGTATTGACGCGTATTGCCTATGGCACTCCTGTAAACTTTGATGACATCAAAGTTTCGGGCATAACCAATATTACCTCTGATGACATTGAATGTGCCAGGGAGTTTGGTTTTCGAATCAAACTTCTCGCCATATCCAAGTATGATGGAAAAGCCATTGATATTCGCGTTCACCCAGCTATGATTCCTAGTGGTCATCCGATGGCAAATGTGAATGGAGTTTTAAATGCTATTCGTGTCTGTGACGACATGATGGAGGAAAATATTCTGGCTGGACACGGAGCGGGTGCATTACCCACTGGAAGTGCCGTGGTAGGGGATGTCATAGAAATCGCTCGTAATATAGTCTCCAATGCAAGTGGTAGAGTGCCTGCCTCCTCATTTCAAAATTCAGAGATCAAACCCATTCCACTAAAAGACCTGAGTACTATTGAATCGGAATATTTTTTGCGTTTCAATGTTTTGGATAAACCTGGGGTGCTTTCAAAAATTTCAGGAATTCTTGGAGATCACAGTATCAGTATAGAGTCGATGATACAAAAAGGCCGAGGCGAAGAAGGGAATGCTGTTTCACTTGTTATGATGTGCCATCGATCCAGTGAAGGAAATATTCAGAATGCCTTGAAAGAAATAGAACAACTTGATGTGGTCTGCGGAAAATCCAACCTCATTCGTGTGGAAAGATAAAAATGGAATTTAAAGCCTGGTTTCAATGCATCAATCCAGAATGCGGTAGCCGTTATGAACTGACGGATATTGTTTATCGATGCCGCGATTGTGACGAATTGCTGGAAGTCGTACACGATATGGATCAGTTGAAGAAAAGATCTGCCCAAGAATGGAAAGATTTATTTGAAGACCGTTATCGTGAAAATGAATGGCCCTATGGTAGTTCTGTTTGGGGGAAAAAGGAACTAGCATGCCCTAATGTCGACAATGAGAATATTGTCTCTACCTACGAAGGCGGCACCAATCTTTTCTGGGCAGACCGGTTAGGACAGCAACTGGGGCTTGAGGATTTATGGGTCAAACAATGTGGCATGGCTCATACAGGTTCATTTAAAGATCTGGGGATGACCATTCTGGTTTCTATGGTCAAACAGATGATTTCGCAGGGAAAAAATATTAAAGCTGTGGCTTGCGCTTCCACAGGAGATACCTCTGCTTCTCTAGCTGCGTACTGTGCTGTAGCAGGAATTCCTGCAATTGTATTTCTTCCTAAAGATAAAGTTTCATTAACACAATTGATCCAACCCATTACCCATGGGGTATTGACCCTTTCTCTGGATACTGACTTTGATGGCTGTATGAAGCTGGTCCGAGAGGTTTGTCAGAACGATGATATTTATTTGGCCAACTCTATGAACTCTCTCAGGATCGAAGGACAAAAAACCATAAGCTTTGAATTGGTGCAGCAGTTCAATTGGGAGGTTCCGGACTTCGTGATTGTGCCTGGAGGGAATCTTGGAAACGTGAGCGCAATCGGTAAAGGTTTTCAAATGTTTTATGACTTGGGGTTGATCGATAAGTTGCCGCGTTTGGTTTGTGCCCAAGCAGAACGTGCGAACCCCTTATTCAGAAGTTTTAAGCAGGATTTTAAAACTTTCGAACCTGTGCAAGCCCAAAAAACTCTTGCCAGTGCTATTCAAATTGGTGACCCCGTTAGTGTCAAGAAAGCTATCCGAACTTTGAAGGCTTTTGATGGAATTGTTGAGGAAGCGACGGAAGTTGAACTTGCAAATGCTGCCAGTAAGGCAAATCGAACTGGGTTGCTGTGTTGTCCGCATACCGGGGTTGCGCTAGCGGTTCTGGAAAAACTGGTGAGCCGGGGTGAGATTAAAAAGAAGGATAAGGTGGTTGTTATTTCCACTGCAAACGGATTGAAATTTACTGACTTTTTGTTTAAATGCCATACAGATAAGATTCCAGGCATTCAGTCAGATTATACATTTGAAGCTGTGGAGCTACCGGCAAATTACGAAGATGTTAGAAACGCCATCCGGGAAAAAATCGAGGTATGAGTAAAATAAATTTTCTGGAGCTAATTTTAATTGTCCTTTTGGGATTTATATTTTCTTCTCCGATTTATGCCAGTGAACAAGTTTTAATCCAGGGTGGGGTTTTCGAAATGGGGAGCCTCTACTGTAACGAGGAACAAAATAACATAGACTGGTGTAACGATGAGTCTCCTCACAAAGTACAAGTTGATTCCTTCTGGATCGACAAATATGAGGTGACCAATGCAAAATATCGTGAATGCTTTTTAGCAGGAGTTTGCGAACCGGAAGTGTTGCATGAAGACCGGCCTGGAGATTTTAATAAGAAAACTCAGCCGGTAGTGTTTACAACCTGGAAGGAAGCGACAACTTACTGCAAATGGCGGGGTGGAAGATTGCCCACCGAAGCTGAATGGGAATATGCCGCAAAAGTTGCAAAGCCCGGCGGAGCGCATTGGAATCAACCTTACGGAGTGGGGTCTCCCGTTCCCGCGGGAAGCTTTGAAGCAAGCTCCCGTGGTCTTTACGATATGATGGGAAATGTTTATGAATGGACCATGGATTGGTACGGTCCCTATGGGGATGCAGAGATTCTAAAAAATCCTCTTGGGCCAAAAAACGGTAAAAATAAGGTGGTGCGGGGTGGGTCGTGGGATTCCTTGGGCCATTTTTTAAGAACTTCAGATCGGGTTGCTAAAGATCCCGATTTAAGATACAGCGGTGTCGGATTTCGTTGTGTCAAGCCGAATTAATAGAAAGGTTAGTTATGAGTGATGTGAAGAACGTTGTTATTGTCGGATCGGGTCCGGCAGGGCATACGGCGGCTATCTATGCAGCTAGGGCAAACTTGAAGCCCTTTATGTTTGAGGGTTATATGTTGGGCGGATCTGCAGGAGGTCAGTTGACAACAACGACTGATGTTGAAAATTATCCCGGGTTTCCAGAAGGAGTTGAAGGTCCGGAATTGATGCAATTGTTTCGTAAACAGTCGGAACGCTTTGGCACCGAAATGGTTCAGGAAGATGTCATCGAAACGGACTTGAGTAAATCTCCCTTCACCATTAAAAGCGAGAACAGGGAAATTAAAGCACATTCTGTGATTATCTCAACAGGTGCAACTGCCAAACGGATGGGTGTGCCCAATGAAGAAAAAATGTGGAACAACGGCATGTCTGCATGCGCCGTGTGTGACGGGGCGCTTCCCATGTTTCGTAATCAACCGTTGATGGTGATCGGCGGTGGCGATACGGCAGTGGAAGAAGCCAGCTACCTCACAAAGTTTGGATCGGTGGTTTATATGGTGCACCGTAGAGATGTGTTGCGTGCTTCAAAAATCATGCAGGAACGCGCTTTGAAAAACCCGAAACTAGAAATCCTTTGGGACTCGGTTTTAGAAGATGCCGTGGGGGAAGAATATGTAACCGGTGCTAGTATTAAAAATATTAAAACGAATGAAGGTCGTGAAATAGATGTGGCTGGAATTTTTTATGCCATCGGTCATACTCCAAACACCAGTATCTTTAACGGTCAACTGGATCTTGATGATGCGGGTTATATAAAAATCAAGCCGGGAACTCAGGAATCCAGCGTAGAAGGGGTTTTCGCTGCGGGGGATGTGCACGATCATAAATATCGTCAGGCTATCACCGCTGCCGGCACCGGCTGTGCTGCTGCCTTGGAAGCGGAAAGATGGCTGGCTGAAAAGGGATTGGGTGAATAAAGATTCATTACCAGAGTTAGAGTTTATAAGGAAAAGTCTGGAACGAATTCTGGATGAGGAAAGTTTCGCGTCCAATATCGAATTAACAGGTCATGATAAAGCAGATGCATTAGTAAAATTGGTAAATACCCTCCTGTCAGAAATTCAAAAACGCGATGAAAAAATCGCGTTGCAAAAAAAATCCCTTAAATCGCAGATAGAAATAAGAACCGGAGAGCTCGAAGAGAGCAATAAGAAACTGGCTCTCGATAAACGTGAGGCGGAAACCTCCAGCCTCAGTAAATCGGTATTTCTCGCCAATCTCAGCCACGAGTTGAGAACTCCTCTCAATCATATTATTGGTTACAGCGAAATGTTGCAGGAAGAAATGCAAGATGGAGGTCTGGAAGACTTTCTTCCTGATATTGAAAAAATTCGTGCCTCAAGTTGTAGTTTAATTAAATGGGTTGAGGAAATTATTGACCTGTCGAAAATTGAATCAGGACGTTCTGAATTGCAACACCAAAAGTTTTTAGTGGAGGACTTGGTACATGATCTTTCTCAAAAAATTCAGGAAGACATGAATCAAGCGGGAAACGAATTCACAATTGATGTTGATGCCGGAGAAATTAATGGTGATCGGGAAAGGATACTCCGTACATTGTTTAACCTTGTGGCGAACGCTTGCAACACCACTCAAAACGGAAAAGTTTCATTGCGTGTGAGACAAGAGATGGTGGAGGACATTGGCTGGATTTCATTTGAGATTAAAGATACAGGGGCTGGAATCAATCCGAAAATTCTCGAAAATCTTTTTAAAGGTTACACTCAGGCAGATGAAAACTTATCCAGTGGATTCGGTGGCGAGGCTTTGATGCTGGCTATCTGTCACCGTTTGAGTCTGATCATGGGGGGCAATATCCTGGCTGAAAGTGAATTGGGAGCAGGTTCTAAATTCACCCTGCGTTTGCCAATGGATATGAAATCGCATCTTTCCAAACCGCATGTTGTACGTGCCACTAATCTTTTTATTCAAGATATCCTGAAGATGAAATAATTTCTTTATATTTTTTTAACTCCTTCCTTTGTTTCTTCGCCTTGACAACTAAAGTTTTCGATTTTATCTAGATATAAGAAGGTAAAAAAAATTTAGTGAGGTGGTGTTATGCGTTTTGAACAAATGACTATAAAATTACAGGAGGCTTTTTCAAATGCCCAAAGCCTATGCGCCCAGGAAGGTCATCAGGCGTTAGAATGTGAGCATTTGTTGATCTCCCTTATTCAGGATAGTGATGGGATTGCCCTTGCTTTGCTAAAGAAAGTGGGGATTGATCCCAATTCTTTTATGGCTGGATTACAAGATGCTGTGAAAAAATACCCGCGCGTTTCGGGGGCTGGGAAAGTTTTCATTTCAGAAACTCTTAGTGAAGTTGGTGTGAAAGCTGAAGAGGAAGCCCGGAATATGCAGGATGAGTTTTTAAGTGCAGAACATTTTCTCCTCGCCTTATCCAAATATAAAAAGACAAAGGGTGTTTTTAAATCTTTTGGGCTGACACATGACGCCTTACTAAAAGGGTTGCAATCACTTCGAGGAAGTCAGAGGGTTACGGATCAAGACCCGGAGAGCAAGTTTCAGGTATTGGATAAATATTGTGTGGACCTGACAAAAGCCGCACGTGCAGGAAAGCTTGATCCTGTTATTGGTAGAGATGGGGAAATTCGTAGAGTGATACAAGTTTTGTCCCGACGCACAAAGAATAATCCTGTTCTTATTGGTGAGCCTGGAGTTGGTAAAACAGCGATTATTGAAGGGCTGGCGCAGCGGGTTTGCCACAAAGATGTGCCTGAAGGATTAGTAAACAAACGTATTTTAACTTTGGATTTGGCTCAGCTGGTGGCGGGTGCCAAATATCGTGGCGAATTTGAAGATAGATTGAAATCTGTTCTAAAGGAAATCAGTGTTGCTGCCGGTGAAATCGTCCTATTTATAGATGAGTTGCATACATTGGTGGGAGCAGGCGCGGCTGAGGGTTCGATGGATGCCTCCAATATGTTGAAGCCTGCTTTGGCAAGGGGAGAGTTGCATTGTGTCGGGGCTACCACCTTGAATGAATATCGCAAGTACATTGAAAAAGATGCTGCACTGGAACGCCGATTTCAGCCGGTTCCAGTTGGAGAGCCAAGTGTTGAAGATACAATTTCCATTTTGCGGGGGCTGAAAGGCAAATATGAAGTGCACCATGGGGTGCGTATTCAGGATGCTGCTATTCTTGCAGCGGCTAAACTTTCCAAACGCTATATAACAGATCGATTTCTTCCGGACAAGGCGATCGACCTCATTGACGAGGCTGCTTCGTGTCTTAAGATGCAAATTGATTCCATGCCTGCAGAAATCGACGTGTACCAAAGAAAAATTACACAGTTGGAAATTGAACGTCAGGCATTAAAAAAAGAAAAGGACAAAGAATCAGAAAATAGGTTGGAAACTTTGGAAAAAGAGATTCTAGAAGTTAATGAAAAATGTTCTTTTTTAAAAGAGCAATGGAAGCGCGAGAAAAAGGTAATTGGAGAGAAACGGGCTTTGAAGGAAAAAATCCAAAAGGCTACAGAAGAAAATGAAAATGCTGAAAGGGAAGGGCGGCTCGAAGAGGCCGCAGAATTAAAGTACGGCACTCTACCTAGATTAATCCGAGAGCTGCAAGGACTGGAAGAGACTTTTGATAAAGCCGAAGATGAAGAAAAACTGTTGAATGAAGAAGTGGGAGAGGAGGATATATCGGAAATTGTGTCCCGTTGGACGGGCATCCCAGTTGAAAAAATGATGCAGTCGGAAAAACAAAGGCTTCTTGAAATGGAAGATGTTTTGCACCGGCAAGTCATTGGGCAGGACGATGCGGTGAGGTTGGTTTCCAATTCTATTCGACGGGCACGGGCTGGACTTCAAGATCCTGCCAGACCCATTGGTAGTTTTATGTTTTTGGGTCCTACAGGAGTGGGTAAGACGCAACTGGCCCGGTCTCTGGCTGAGTTTTTGTTTCAAGATGAACAAGCCATGGTTCGGGTGGATATGTCTGAATTTATGGAAAAGCATTCTGTTGCTCGTCTTATCGGGGCTCCTCCAGGTTATGTTGGACATGAAGAAGGAGGGTTTTTAACGGAACATGTTCGACGACGGCCCTATACCGTAGTGTTGTTGGATGAAATTGAGAAAGCGCATCCGGATGTTTTTAATTTATTTCTGCAAATTTTGGATGAAGGGCGCTTGACAGATGGTCAAGGCAAGACCGTGGATTTTAAAAATACGGTTATTCTTATGACTTCCAATTTGGGCAGCAAATTTATTGAACAGTCTGGGATAGAAGCCCTGGCAAAAGAAACTGCAGGTGAAGCCAAAGAGGTTTGGGAAAGAGAGTACGAAAAAATTCAAGATGCAGTAAGGCAGGAATTGCGAAATTATTTTAGACCTGAATTTTTAAATCGTATAGATGATATTGTTCTCTTCAAAAACCTGACCCGAAGTCAAATTCAGGATATTGTCGAGGTTCAACTAAAAGACTTGAGAAAGCGTCTTTCGGAGAGGAGTTTGTCTCTTGAGCTTAGTGATAAAGTTAAAGGTATGCTTGCAGAGAAAGGTTATGATCCTGTTTTTGGAGCCCGACCTTTGAAAAGGGCAATACAGAAGTATGTTCAGGATCCGCTTTCCCTAAAAATCCTTCAAGAAGATTTTAATGAAGGAGATGTGATTGAGGTTGATACAAACGGTGACCAAAATTCTTTAGTCTTTAAAAAAGGTTCTATTTAAATGATATTTAAAAAATTTTGCTAATATGTTTCATCTCCTAGGCCAGCGAGGTCTGATATGTTTTTAGAGTCAGTCCTTAATTTTCCCTTACGAAGCTTTTTAGAAAAAAAGCTACCATTCTCCTCGGAGATTCTAAAGTTTTTCCAATGTCTTCGTTTCAATTCTTCACCTGAGATTACTCTTTTTAAATTTCCAAATCCGTCTAATACCTTGGTTTCGAATAACATATGATTTCTCCTTAGTTATTGTCCCCGATTGGTTTGTATCACTGGATTAATTTATATTAACAGATAGTGTTAATTTGTAAAGAAGTTTTTTAGGTTAAAGGTTTGATATTGGGAGGAATTAGCACAAAACTCCTTTAAAGGAGAAAAAATACTCAATTTTGTCCTCAGAAAGAGTATATTTGGGTTTCTATTTGCGTATTTCAAAAGGAGTCAGCTTTGCCTCATATTAATTTGAAAAAACAGATATTGAAATTGTTCTTATTAGGAATTGTCCCAATTTTAATGGTACAAAACTCATACGCTGACACAGCAAAGGAAATAGATGTCAGTGTCGATGTTGCATTAGAAAAATTTTATAAAGAGGTTCCGGGGAGTCAAAGTTTTTCAAAAAAAGCAAAGGCTGTTCTGGTATTTCCATCGGTAATCAAAGCCGGAATCGGTCTGGGAGCAGAATATGGTGAAGGTGCGTTGAGAATAGGGGGTAAAACGGCTGATTATTACAACACCATGGCCGCCTCAGTTGGTTTTCAGTTGGGGGCCCAATCCAAAAGCATTGTCATGTTATTTATGAATGAGAGTGCTCTAAAAGCGTTCCGAAATAGCGAGGGCTGGAAAGCCGGAGTCGATGGCTCGGTTGCTTTGATTGAGCTAGGAATGGGGGATTCATTAGATACAATAAATACAAAAGATCCGATAATCGCCTTTATTTTTGGTCAAAAAGGCCTAATGTATAATCTTACCCTTGAAGGTTCAAAGTTTAATAAACTAAAGAAATAATCTCCATATTCCTTCCGGTTACTTATGTCTCACCTGACACTCAATTTTAAAAATCTAAATAAGTTTATATCCGAAGAAGACCTTAAAAAGATACTTCCAGATATCCAATCTTGTCACGAAAACCTGGAAAAAGGCCAGGCTGCCGGGTCTGACTTCCTTGGCTGGAAAAAACCGGGAATAACAGAATCCATTCAAGGAGAAATTGAGGAGGTAGCCAAGTCGCTTCGCGATCAATGCGAGGTATTGATAGTAATTGGGATAGGTGGTTCCTATATAGGTTCGCAGGCAGGACTGACTTTTTTAAAATCCTCATTCCCAAACCAGCTGGGTAAAGCAGGGAGCCCTGAGATTTATTTTGCGGGTCAAAATATCAGTTCTGATTATCATTCAGACCTGCTGGACCTGATTGAAGGGCGTGATGTTTGTTTGAACGTTATTTCGAAATCTGGAACAACAACGGAACCTGCCATCGCTTTTCGTGTTTTTAAAGAATTGATCGAGAAAAAATATGGAGTTGATAGGGCTAAAGACAGGATAGTAGTCACCACAGATTCGAGTAAAGGGGCTTTGAACACCCTTGCAGCAGAGCAAGGTTATCGAAAATTCGTGATACCGGATGATGTGGGAGGCAGGTTTTCGGTTCTGTCACCTGTTGGTCTTTTGCCTATGGCGGTTGCCGGGATCGATATTAGAAAGCTGCTTGCAGGGGCCTGCATTGGAGAAGAATTGTATTCCCGGCCTTCAGCTATGGAAAATGATGCCTATCATTATGCTGGGATTCGCCATTTACTCTATCAGAAGGGTTTTAGCACTGAAATTTTAGCGTCTTTTCAGCCGGCTTTACATCACTTCGCTGAATGGTGGAAGCAATTAACAGGAGAAAGTGAGGGCAAGGACCAAAAAGGAATATTCCCCGCATCGGTAGAATTTACCACGGATCTGCATTCTTTGGGTCAATGGATTCAGGAGGGAAGACGTACAATTTTTGAAACCTTTCTACTTCTCGAAAATTCCAATCGTCAATTGAAAATACCCGCTTCCCAAAATGATGCGGACGGTTTAAACTACCTCGCCGGAAAAACCTTGGATCATGTGAATAACAAGGCCTATGAGGGTACTGCTCTGGCTCATATAGAAGGAGGGGTGCCTAATCTTTCTATTACCATCAAAGACCGTTCGCCTGAATCATTGGGCCAGTTGTTTTATTTTTTTGAGAGAGCTGTTGCCATGACAGGTTATTTAAATGGAGTAAATCCATTTGACCAGCCAGGCGTTGAATTTTATAAGAAGAATATGTTTAAGCTTTTGAATAAACCCGGATACTAGAAAGGATTTAATCATGGAAACCGTTGGTCAAAGGCTGGACGAAGTATTACATGCTTTGGCTTATGAAAAGATAGAAGGCAGTGCCCCACAGGTAGATTCAGATCCCCTGCTAGCCAGATTAAAATCTCTGGGCAGTGAAGTTTGGGTGGATACCGGCGAATTGGAAAAAGCTCAGGATATTTGGAAGCAGGAAATGACGGCTTTGACCACCAATAACACACTTGCCAACCAGGTAGTTCAGAGTGGAGTCATGGATCAGGTTATTGAAGATACCATCCGAAAGATCCGTGGGGAGGGACTCGATCTTTCTGAAGAAGAGCTAATCCTCGAAGTAGGGTTTGTCATAAATTGTAAAATTGCTTTGCGATTGGTACAGGCCTTTAAGGTAAAGGTGAGCGTAGAGCTGCATCCTGCGGTATCGCGAGATATAGAACGCACCCTACATTATGGTAGAAGGTATTTTAAGGTTTGCCCGGAATTCTTTATCGTAAAAGTACCTCTGACCCCGGAAGGTTATCTTGCGGTTAGAAAATTAACCCAGGAAAAAATTCCAATAAATTTTACGCTTGGGTTTTCTGCCCGGCAAAATTATTTGGCGGCTAGATTGTCCAACCCAGATTTCGTTAATGTTTTTCTGGGTAGGTTGAATCAGGTGGTTATAGATCACAAGGCAGGTTCTGGTGATCAAGTTGGAGAGAAGGTAACTCTTGCAACTCAAAACGCTCTGATAGAGGCCAGGGAAAAATATAAAGAAGTGCAATCCAAATTGATCGGCGCGAGTGTCAGAAGTGGAGAACAAGTGGCATTTCTTGCTGGGCTGGATGTATTGACCATTCCACCCAAGGCTATAAAAGAATTCCAAGAGTCTGAAAAATCATCGAACGAAGTGATGTCGCATTTGAATGAAGAGATTGTGCCGGGCATTGATGCAGGCCATTCATTGGCTAACCGATTTCCAAGTCTTTGGGAAATGCCTGAGGAGTTTATTTCTTTTGTTGATGCTTTAATGAAAGCAAATGAACTCGACGAAATGCAAGGTAAGGAGCTGGTCGAGTTTTGTCGAAAACACGATATGAATTTATTTCACGCTTTTTCAGAGGCCGATTTTAAGAAAATATATGATCATGGAAAAATTCCTAGTCTGGATAATTGGCCGGAATCGATTGCTTTGGATGATTTGATGACTCAATCAGCGTTACAGTCGTTTACCAAGGATCAAAATTCACTGGATGATCGTATTCGATCATTTCTAAAGTAGGGGGTCGAAGTGTGGGAGGCTTATGATACTTGCCGGAGATATAGGAGGTACTAAAGCCTATTTGGCACTATTTGATGAAAAAGAAAACCGGCTAGAAAAAATTTCCGAGGCTCGTTTTGGATGCCGAGATTATCCCAACTTTGAATCTGTCCTGGAAGAATTTTTCAAAGATGGTTTGAAAAAACCAGAGGTGGCCAGTCTGGGGGTTGCTGGTCCTGTTGTAAATGGCAATTGTGATCTGACCAATCTGGATTGGAGGATTGACGCAGCTAGCTTGAAGAAACATTTTAATAAAGTATTTTTGATAAATGATTTAGTAGCAATGGCATGCGCGGTTCCTTTCCTTAAAGATGAAGATATTGCGATATTGCAAGCAGGTTTGCCATCCAAAGAGGGTAGGATATCAGTCGTTGCCGCGGGTACGGGATTGGGGCAAGCATTTCTGATTCCAACAGAAAATAGAAAATACTATGTTGTGGATTCTGAGGGCGGGCACGCAGATTTTTCTCCCAGAAAAAAACATGAAGCGGAATTATTGTTTTTTCTGCAAAAGAAATTCCCCAGGATAGGTATTGAGCGGGTTGTATCTGGCCAGGGCCTGGTTTATATTTTTGAATTTTTAAAAGAACATTTAGGGTTGAAGGATTCCGAGAGATGGGAAGAAGGTCTACAAAAAGAAGAGCTGGCTTCTGAAATTATTCGCCGAGGACGGGAGGGGCAGTCGGAGGTATGTGAAAAAACGCTTCTAATGTTTGTTGAATTGTATGGGGCGCTTGCAGGAAATCTGGCATTGCAGTTTTTGTCGAAAGGGGGAGTTTTTTTGGGGGGAGGGATTGCTCCCAGAATTTTGTCCTTATTGCGCCAGGGCCCATTTATGGAATCCTTTTTGTCAAAAGGAAGATTTGAAAAATTAATGGCCGAAATTCCTGTGAAAGTAATTTTGAATGATAAGGCAGCTCTTTATGGTGCAGCCCAGTATGCCTTGGGCCAGAGATTTGTACATTAAAGAATATTTAACTTGATCTCTATAATTTAAAGGATCTTTAACTTAAAAGAAAACTATGGGAAACACGATTAAAAAAATTGTATTAGCTTATTCGGGTGGACTGGACACTTCAGTAATTATTAAATGGCTTAAAGAAAAATACGGTTGCGAGATCATTGCATTTGCAGCAGATGTAGGCCAAGGTCAGGAGTTGGATCCGGTTCGGGAAAAAGCTTTGGCAACAGGGGCGAGTAAAGTATACATCGAAGATTTGCGTGAAGAATTTGTTGCTGACTATGTTTTTCCTATGTTGCGAGCCAACGCCTTTTACGAACACAACTATCTATTGGGGACTTCTATCGCAAGACCCTTAATTGCAAAAGAGCAGATTCGTATAGCAAAAAAAGAAGGGGCAGATGGGGTTTCGCACGGTTCAACGGGTAAAGGCAACGATCAGGTTCGATTCGAACTGGCTTATCACACTTTGAATCCAGAAATAATTATTGTTGCCCCCTGGAGAGAATGGGATTTGAATTCGAGAACCGCATTGATCGATTATGCAGTAGCTCATGGTATTCCTGTGCCTGTTACAAAAGCAAAACCTTATAGCATGGACCGGAATATGTTTCATATCAGCTATGAGGGAGGAGTTTTGGAAGATCCATGGGCTGGCCCTGATGAGGATATGTTTATGCTATCCATATCGCCGGAAAAAGCACCCGATAAGCCAACCGAAATAGAAATTCAATACGAAGCGGGTAATCCAGTTGCAGTGAATGGGGAGAAAATGAGCCCTGCTAAATTATTAGAGCAGCTCAATAAATATGGTGGTGAGAATGGGATAGGTCGAATTGATATTGTCGAAAACCGATTTGTCGGCATGAAGTCGCGCGGTATTTATGAAACCCCTGGCGGTACTATTCTGCATCAGGCTCACCGCGCAATCGAATCCATTACCCTGGATCGGGAAGTAACGTTTTTGCGCGACTCTTTGATTCCTAGCTATGCACGCATGATTTATAACGGGTTCTGGTTTTCTCCTGAAAGGGAGCTAATTCAAAAAACAGTTGACCAGTCGCAGGTTCACGTCACCGGTTCGGTTCGTTTAAAGCTGTATAAGGGAAATTGTATAGTTATGGGTAGAAAAGCAGAAAAATCCTTGTATAACCAGAATATAGCAAGTTTTGAAGAGAGTCATGGATACAGCCAAAATGACGCGGATGGCTTTATCAAGCTTAATGCATTGAGACTCAAACTCTATGCAGAAACCTTTGGGCGTTGAACCTCAATCATCAAAAACTCCCCATTATTTACTTCCATAAAATTTCATCCCCTTATTGCTTTATGGGGAAGGGTGGAGATAAAATTATAGTATGAGCTCCATTCTAGTAGTTGATGATGAAAAGAGCCTGAGAGACTTTCTCGTTATTATGCTTGAGGAAGGTGGCTATAAAGTGTTTACGGCACACAATGAAGAGAGTGCTGTAAAGCTGATTAAAGAGAATATTTTTGACTTGATCCTAACGGATATTCGAATGGGAAAGTCAAATGGGATCAATGTTCTAGAAAGTGCTCAAAAAATTCTTCCCGACACACCCGTCGTTGTTATGACCGCTTACGCCAGCGCTGAAACAGCGGTAGATGCAATGAAAAAGGGTGCCTATGACTATATCTCAAAACCTTTTAAGATTGAAGATGTTCAACTAATAGTTAAAAACGCAATTGAAAAAAGGAAACTTTCTGAAGAAAACCGTTTTTTGAAGACCGCTTTGAATGATCGGTTTCAACTGTCGAATATTATTGGGAAGTCTCCATCCCTCCAGAAGATATTTGAATTGGTTGAAAAAGTTTCGCTAAGTAACGCAACTGTTTTGATTCATGGTGAAAGTGGAACGGGAAAGGAAATAATTGCCAAAGCAATTCACTTTAATGGCAATAGAAAAAATTATCCATTTGTATCCATTAATTGTGGAGCTCTACCGGAAAGTCTCCTTGAAAGTGAATTGTTCGGTCATGAAAAAGGTTCTTTCACCAGCGCTGACTCTTTAAAGTTGGGTTTAATGGAGTCTGCCAACAAGGGTACCTTTTTCCTAGATGAAATTGGGGAGGCGCCCCTTTCAATTCAGGTTAAATTACTGAGGGTTCTTCAGGAGAATGAAATATTAAGGTTAGGGGGAACCGATACGATCCCAGTAGATTTGAGGATTATCGCCGCATCCAACCAAAACTTAAACAAGTTAGTTGGTGATAAGGTATTCAGAGAAGACCTTTATTATAGGTTGAATGTAATACCTATTTATTTGCCGCCTTTAAGGGAGCGTAAAGAAGATATTCCGGACTTAGTAGAGTTTTTCATAAAAAAATATAACTCTAAACATAAAAAAACATTCATTAAAAGTGTGGAGCCAGAAACTATGAGGTTTTTCGAAAACTATCCATGGCCTGGAAACGTTCGTGAGCTGGAGAATGTAATAGAAAGGGCAGTAGTTTTAGAGGCAGGCGAATCCATTCAAAAATCCAGCCTCCCGGAGGAAATTTTTGGCATAATGCCAACAAGCCAAATTCTGGTGCCCAGCCATGCTAAGGAAAAAATTGACCTGGAAAGGACATTGGATCAAATAGAAAAGACAATGCTTTCAAATGCACTGGTGCAATCAGACGGTATAATTAACAAGGCCGCCAAGCAGTTGAACCTCAGTTTCAGGTCAATGCGATATCGAATTCAAAAGCATAAATTACAAGGTAAACCTAAAGATAATGAATGATGCCTTTCCCTTCTAAAAATTTTGTTTTGTCCTCATCAAAGTTTCTTAAAATAATTTCTGCGATCTCATTTCTATTTATTTTTTGTTTAACTTTGCCCCTGCAGTTGGAGGCGCAATCTGAACAACCAGAATTATCCAGCCAAAACAACTATGAGACTTCGGGAGGTGGAGGTTATGCAGACCCGTTTATGGAAGCTGAACACTTGTTTCATTCAGGTAAATTTATGGCTGCCAAACCTTTTTACCATGAGTATCTGGAGAAAAATAAAAGAGGGGAGAGAATATCTAAGGCTTTTTTTCGTCTTGGATTGATTGATCAAAATGAGAAATCTTTTGCTACTGCATTGAAATTTTACAAAATGCTTTTAGGATCACATCCAAATAATTTGCTCGGTAACGATATCATATTTAATATGGCCATTTGTAATTTTGAGATGGGAAATTTAGCTGCAGCTGAGGAGCTATTTAATGCTGTGATTCGGAAATCACCCGATAAAAAGAAAAAATGGAAGGCTTTATATTTTCTTTCGCGATTGGATGGAATGAAATTGAGTTTTGATGATGCAATCGGAAAGCTAAAAAAAGTTTATGTGCAGGTCGATGACAGAGAGATGAGTCAACAGGCATTTAAATTGGCTGAAGAAATGATCGACAAAAAGTTTAGCGAAATGGTTCTCTCATCATTACTCCAAAAATATAAAAAAGGGTTCCCAGCCGATCTTCTTTTGTTGAAAAAGTTATCCCTCCATAGGGAACAAGGTGATGTAAGCGGTTATAAGTCCGTGCTGGAAAAATTTCTGTTTGAATTTCCTGAACATGCAGAGTCGAAAATTCTGAAAAAAGATTTAGAAACAATCCAAAAAGATAGTGATTCGCAAGTTGAAGTTGGTGTGGTTTTACCATTAACGGGTAAGCTTGCTGCCACAGGACAAAAAGTATTGCAGGGCATCCAACTCGCTTATAGCCTTCTTCCTGAGGCTTCAAGGAAGATAATATATCTAAATGTTCAAGATTCATCTGGATCTACAGGAGTTGAGAAGATTTTAAGGGATTTAGCGAGAAACCCAAAAATGGTAGGTGTGCTGGGCCCTCTATTAAGTGATGAAATTAAACAGTCGGGTGATGTGGCCGATTTATTTAAATTACCTGTGTTCTCTCCTACAGCATCTTCTGCCGGTTTGGTGGAAACAAGTCCTTATATTTTTAGAAATGCCTTGACGCGCAAAATCCAAGCCCAATTTTTAGCTGATTATTCTATCAACACACTTAATTTAAGAAGGTTTGTTATTCTTTATCCAATGGAGCCTTTTGGTGAAGAATTAAAGGAAGAATTTTCAAAAGCAGTTGAAGGTTTTGGGGGTGAGGTTGTAGGGGTTTCAAGTTATGACAGGTCTCAAAACGATTTTAAAAGTCAGATTTTGGAGTTGGGTGGCATTGCGGATGATGATCTGGACCGTATAACTCGGAAACAATTATTAGAGAATAAAGAGAAAAAAGATTTTAGCGATCCAACCTTGCTGTCGCGGCCTAGAGTGGATATGGAACATTGGTCAGAAGATAAAATTGAAAACCTTAAGGTTTCACTCGAATTGGGTTACGATGCAATGTTTATTCCCGGCGTCTATGACAAAGTGGGATTAATTATTCCGCAATTGGCTTTTTACAATATTGAAAAAATTGCATTGTTGGGTGCGAATGGTTGGAATTCCCCTGAATTAATTAAGATGGGGGGAAAGTTTTTAAAATCAATATATTTTGTCGATGGTTTTTATTCAGGCTCTCATCAAGTTAGAGTTAAAAGGTTTGTAGAGCAATTTCAAAACAACTATGGTGAGCCTCCGTCGCATTTATCTGCCCAGGCATATGATGCAGCCGGGATTTTATTCAAAAGCATTGTTTCAGGAGCCGACAACCGGTTGAAGCTTAGGGATAGTTTGGTTGCCGTGAAAAACTACCCCGGAGTAACTGGAAAAACTAACTTGCTTGAATCAGGAGATTCAGAAAAAAATATATTTGCTTTAACAGTGAGAAGAAAAAAAATTGTTGAAGAAAATTGAAGCGGACTATTAGAATATCTCTTCCTGATGCGGGGAGGTCAATGGCTGTTCTTTTTCAGGTAGGAAGTCCTGCAAATACAATTCAAAACTAGAATCAGCATCACTGTATTTAGCAGGCTCTCCTGATTCTGATAGGACTTTAAGGAATTGGATATCGCTTGGAACGGGAAAATTTACTATGGGCTCGTTTGCCAATGCCTCTTTCATAAATTGTAGCCAAATTGGAATTGCAGCTCGTGAACCCGTTTCGTTTCTTCCCAAGGGTTCATCTTTATCTTTCCCAACCCAAACTCCTGTTACTAATTCAGGTGTATAGCCCATAAACCATGCATCAACATAATTGTTTGTGGTCCCAGTTTTTCCAGCGACGGGTCTTTTTAAGGCTTTGACCTTGGTGGCTGTTCCATTTTGTATGACACTTTGCATTAGACTTGTAATTATATGTGCTGTCCCTGGGGAAATGGGTTGTGAGGTTTCGGGTACCGCCGTGAATAACACTTCCCCACTCCGGCTTTTGATATTTCTGATAGCCGTAGGTTTAACCAGGCTGCCTAAATTTGCAAACGCTGAATAAGCAGAGGTGAGCTCATATAGAGTCAAGCCTGAGGAGCCTAAAGCAATGGATAGGTTTTCTTCGAGATTGGAGGTGATACCCAAACTTCTTGCTAATCGAATTGTGCTTTTTATTCCAATATTTTGCATTAACTTTACAGTGACCACGTTTCTGGAATGGGCTAGTGCTTCTCTTAAAGATGTGGGCCCGTAAAACTTTTCCTCAAAATTTACAGGTTTCCATTTGTCGAAGGCGTCCTCTTTTTCTTTGAAAATAATTGGGGAGTCAATAATTATACTTGCAGGGGCATAGCCCTCGTTTATGGCGGCAGCATAAATAATTGGTTTGAATGCAGAGCCAGGTTGACGTATAGCCTGCACAGAACGATTGAACTGGCTTTTATTAAAATCATAACCACCGATCATGGCTTTAACTTCACCTGTGAATGGGGCGAGGCTGATGAGTGCCGCTTCAACTTCAGGTTCTTGCTCAAGGGCAAGAGACCATCCTGAACCGTCTTGTTTTCTGCCGAGCACTTTAACTCTAATCAAATCTCCAGCAGCAATGGCTTGATTAGGATTTTTAATTTTTGCCCATCTCCCATCCACATTGGGGTTAGGTTTTCGTGCCCAATTCATATCCTTTATGTCGAGGTATCCATCTTCCGCCCCCAAAATAATCCACGCATGGGAATCACCTACTGACATGACCGTTCCACTAATTGTACTTCCCACTTCGATGCCTTTTCCTTCGGTAAAATCATTTTGCCGGAGCATGGCATTTTGAACAGCTATTTCTCCTCGGGAAATATCTACAGTACCTAGTGGGCCTCGATAACCGTATCGTTTGTCCGCTATAAGTAGATTTTTTTTAATTGCGCGTTGTGCGGTTTCCTGCATGTCCATGTCGAGAGTGGTATATACCTTTAATCCTGCTCGGTACAGCTTGCTACTTCCAAACTTCTCCTCAAGAATACGTCGGACATGTTCGACGAAATAGGGAGCTTTATTTAACATTTTTTCGACTTTGCCTAGGTGGAAGTCCTCCTTCAATGATAATTTAGCCTGTTTGTGGGTTATGAATGAGACATCAGCCATGCGTCGAATTACATGGTTTCTTCTTTTCTTTGCTCGTTTCGGATTTTTATAGGGTGAATAATTATTGGGAGCCTTAGGTAGGCTGGCAATCATGGCGCATTCAGCAATGGTTAGATCTTTCACAGTTTTTCCAAAATAGTTTCTGGCAGCGGCTTCTACACCATAAGTTCCATGGCCGTAATAAATTTGATTGAGGTACATTTCAAGAATTTCATCTTTAGAGAAAACCAGTTCCAATCGCACTGCCAAAATTGCTTCTTTTATTTTTCTTGGCAGGGTTCTTTCTCTCGACAAAAACATTGTTTTGGTCAACTGCTGGGTAATAGTGCTACCTCCTTCCACAACATGCCCAGCTTTCATATTGGTTATGAATGCGCGAAAAATGGCTTTGGGATCAATCCCAAAGTGGTAGTAAAAATTTGAATCTTCTACTGCCAGGGTGGCTTGTTTCAAGGCTAATGGAATATCTTCCAAGGAGATTATGATTCTTTTTTCAATATAAAATTCTGCGATTTTCTCGTCACTGGCTGAGTAAACCTGAGTGATGGTGCTGGGTTGATGATCTTTAAGTTTGCGGACATCGGGAAGGTCTTTTGAAAAATGAAAATAGATAAACCCAGCACCTATAAACCCCGCTGAAACACAAATGAGAAAAATAGATAAAAAAGTAACAAGCAAAATCTTTTTTAATTTTGATGTTTCTTTAGTTTTCTTTTTCCGGGTTTTCCCAGGATTCTTCTTTTTTGGTGAGTCTTGCATTTGCAGAAATTTTACCTTTAGGCAGGAACGGGCTTACCAGCTCGGCTTTACGAGTTTTTGGGAGGAAGACGTCCTTCTTCAAGATCCAAAAGATCCACCCACGTTGTTACATCGGCCCTTGATGGATCGATTTTATTCCTTATCTCATTAAAATATTTTAGACGATCTTCAGAATCAGGCTTTCTTTCAAGAATTTGTTCATTTATAAAATCCAACTCTTTCGAGGATTTGGATTTAACCAATTCTTTAGCCCAGTCACTGATTTCATCATCCTCTTTTTCTATAGTCATTTTTGCGAATGTATCAGCTTCGACTCGCAAAAAATTGAGAATGATTTTATCAAGAGGGCAGGGGTAAATATAATCTGCCAGTTTCTTTTCTTTGTATGCGCGGCCTTTGTCAATCATACGGCCTAAATGCACCAAGCCGGCCATTTTTTGTTTAGTGCTGCGGGGAAATGCTCTGGATAGATCCATAAATTTTAGTCAAGCCGCATTCGGCTCACACCTCGGAAGTTTTTAGACTTTTTAATTATTTTAGCTCCAGCATCTCCAATTCTATTACGAAAAAGATCAAGAGTGGTTAAATTCGTCAGCGTTTCAGATTGGGCTAAATAGGTTGCTCCCATTTCGCCAATTCGATTGAATTTAAGAATTAGATGTTCCAGCTTTGCCAGATTGGGAGCCTCTGCCAAAGACTTAGCTCCTAATTCGGTTATATTGTTAGATTTTAAATTCAGGGTCTTCAAATTATCAATATAGGGTGAGTTGCATAAAATATTCACCCCCTCATCACTGATATTGTTTTCGCCCAGATCCAGGTTGATAACTTCAGACAAAACCTTCAGATTAGCTAATTTTGTAACACTTTCATCCCCAAGCTTTCGGTTTTCCAAAATAAGGGTGGAACCTGCTACGCCCTTTTCAATCTTGTTAGAAACTAGTTTTTCGATGTCAATCGATACATCTTCTGTCATAAAATAGGATCTTTGTTCAAAAGTTCATTGTTTACAACACTTTTTCAAGTAAACAATATAAACTGAATAGGTTTCGGGGTCAACTTTACCTCAAATCGAATGATGGGGACCCGACCAAATTTAATTTCAGGCCTATACCTTTAAACCCCTGTCAATTCAGTGGTTATTTTGCTAGACTTGTCGCATTAAATAGTTTTTAGGAGATAGTCTTATGATGGGAATAGGTTTTCCAGAACTGATGGTTATTTTGATCATTATTATGATTATTTTTGGTGCCGGAAAGCTTCCGGAAATAGGGTCTGCTTTTGGTAGAAGCATTAAAAACTTCAAAGGTTCCATGAAAGAAGCGGAAGCTGAAGACCTGCCAGTTGAAAGTGAGTCTGAAACACAGGAAGCTTCCGCCAAAACTGAAAATACGGCTGAAACACAGAAGAGTGATGCAGCAAAGAAAGAGGAAGAGCTTATTGATGAAGCTGCCAATGAAATAAAGGAAAA
>CAZECX010000056.1:0-16898 GCA_964510965.1 uncultured Nitrospina sp.
CTTCTTCAACAAAAATATTTGTTAATTTTCCGTCAATTTCAGATGATATTACAACTCGCTTTTCTTGCTTCATTATGCCAATGGTTCGCACATGGTCTTCAACTTCCTTATATATGACTTTCCCAACATGAACAGGGACAACGAATTTTCGCTTTTTTCGTGCTTCATTTTTATCCTCGGCACCAGAGCATGCCGAAAACAAAAATATAAATATAGCCAGAAAAAATACGGGGTCTCTCTTATTAGATTTTCTATACATAAGTTTCTATTAATATTTTTGGGTGGGCTCTGTTAATTCTTATCGGACTCAAGGTTTAAGTTCCTAAGGACATATATAGACATTTTAGCTCATAAAACAAACAAATTCTAAAACAAGCTATTTTAAAGGAAAATGATTATTGGGAATTAAGTATTAAATCAAACCAATTTGATAAGCTGGATTTACAAAGAAGGATGTTGCTAAAAGTAGTAGGCCAGTTGGATTTGCATTATCTCGTCATCACGTTGATCGAAGAAGAAATCATCTGCAGGCTGATCCACAAAAGCACGGAGCTCGGCAGTCAACAGCCAATTATCGCCAAACCTTCGACTGGCTTCCAGAAATAAAAACCGGGCAGACGTATCCAGGTCTTGCACCCAGCCAAATAAAGCTTCCGTACTGGCAGCATCATTGACCGCGAGACGAAGGCCTCCCACAATATCATTTTCGAATGCATTCGTGGCTTCTTGTTCTCGTGTGTCGAACATCCACTCTCCTATCACACCCAGGTCCATGTCTGAATCAAAGGCACCTACGAAGGTGTATTCGAATCCTCCCGTCCAGGCAAAAAAATCATCGTTGCCCTGGCCTGTTCTGTATAAAGATTCAAACTTCCAAAGCCAGTCCCCCACAACATAGGTTGCATCAATACTGGATTGTTTGATTTGCTCGTATCTGGGAATGAATATAGCATCGCCGTTGGAATCAGTACTTTTGAGTAAAGTGGGTTCCCGGTTGGTACCCATGAACTGTGAAATCCCCAAGTCTAAATCACCAAAGGTATGGGAATAGCGGAAGGCCCAATCGCTATGCCACTCTTCCGCAGCACTTTCATACTCAGTGCGATCTTCTTTAATGAGCGTGGCACCACGGAGCCTACCGCCAGTGCCCTGGAACGTTCGTTCTCTAAAAAAAGGCATCCATAATAAATCCAGGGTTCCCCAATCACGAGAAACTGAAAGGTTGACCATAGGTTGGCCTAACCTGTCTTCCGTATCAATATTTTCCACCAGGTCGATCTGATTAATGACATCTACTAAATGGAGGACTTCCGTTGCTCCCCAAAAAACTTTTCGCACTCCCACTCGCAATTCAAAATCGTCATGGAGATACAGGTAGGTGAGTTCGCGAATATCAAAGTGCGTGCGCTCCTTATCTCCACTATCTATTCTATAAAAAGGGACAAAAGTAAAACTACTGCCACTTTTAAATTCATGATAATACTCGGGCTGTAACGCAAAAGATGCGGACTGATCGTTTTGGCCCTGGAACAAGGCTTCGTTGGGGAATAACCGGAGCTCTCCTTGCGCAAAACCTGAAATTTCGTGGGCAAGAATTTTTGTTGGAAGGAGAAAACCTAAACTAAGGATGAAAACGGAAGTCCAGCGTATCCGATATAGTTTTAACATTATTACCGGGCACGCTTGAGACTATTTTTGTTAAAATTCCTAGCGGAAAGACCATTTCTAAATTTATAGTTTGTCCAAATAAGCATGGTGCTTTTTCCGGTTTGATGGTTTTCCATGAACATGTTTTTGGGATACCAGTATTTACCAAGGTATTTATTGAAATTGGTTTGAGTTAGGGTCTTTAATGGTGAGTTTTTACGATCAAAAAATTCGATTTTGAGAACTTTAAATTCTTTTTGATCCATCCACACCACTTGACGTGTATAGCCTGATTTCTTGTTAACAGGATAACGTTCATAGACAAAACATTTTTCGCCCTTATAATCCTCGTCACGAATCCACTTGTATGTATATTTTTCTACTTCTTGACTGGTAACATCTTCGTATGCAAATTCACTTCCCATGAAAGAACCTGACTTATTTGCAGAGCTGATTCGCTTGACCCTTTTCAAAGCGGGCAAATAGAGCCATTGGTCATCCGGACCTGTTCTATGGGTAAAATTAAGCAGGGTTGTGCCTTTTACATCTCTAGGTCTATCAAAAATTGAAATGGATTTATCACCATCGCCTTCTACCTCAAGAGTTTTATTTCGAATTTCTCTAGTACTTTCCTCACCTTGCCGATTTTTCAGTATCATTTTCATATCGGCAGTAAAATCCTGAAATCCATTGTCTCTATTTTCATTTTCTATGGCGATTGCCAATCCTTTTTCTTCTGGTGTTTCAGCAAATACTGGGTGAGCAATATATAGTATGAAAGTTAGTAATGTAAAAATAATATGCATAATTACGTCTCCGATTAGGACGATTGGTTTTTATCTTTAAATGTTAAAAAATTAATTTTGTAATCCTTCTGACTTCTTTATACTTCCAGCTCGTCCGCTAAATTTCATTAATAGCGTGGGCAAAAATAGAAAATCTGCAATCAATGCGCACAAAATAGCAATGGTGGTCATCAGACCTAGATGGACATTCATTCGAAATCCCGAATAGGTCAAAATATAAAACCCACAAACCAGTATGATTGAAGTCAGAAAGAGTGCCGTGCCAACGGTATGAAATGAATATCGAACTGCATCCTCGGGGCTTTTCCCCAATTCCAGGCGGGCTCTTCGGTATTTGCTCAAAAAATGCACCGTATCATCAACAATAATTCCTAAGGCTACAGGAGCAACCACAGAAATTGCGAGACCTATATGGCCAACAAATATCGCCCACAGCCCAAATGTCATAAAAACAGGGACTAGATTAGGAATCGTACTTAGGAATCCCAGTCTAATGCTTTTCAGGACAACTAATAAAATGGCCGAGATTAACAATAGGGCTAAAATAGTTCCCGTCATCATGCTATCTATATTTCGCATGGCAATATGCGAGAACATGATCAATGGACTGGCCCCATGCGAAGCCATTTCAGGCGGTGCGTTTTTTCGTAACCATTCCTGAGCCGAATTTTCTAAATCCAATGCCGTCTGAGTTGAAACACTCTTGAGTATTGCTGTGAAACGAGTTGATGACTTGTCAATATTTATCTGGTTATTCAAGTCCAACCCAAAGGGCAAAGACAATTCATAAAGCAAAAGGTATTGAGCTGACAAATCATGCGATTTAGGAAGCTTATATTCTTTTGGGTTATCTCCATGCATGTTTTTGTTGAGGCGTTTCATTGTATCGGTCAATGTTCCTACATACATTACGTTTGGCTGTTGTCGATACCACCCCGTAAATTTATCTAACGTTTCGAGATACTCTGGAGAACTTATTCCTCCGGGCCCATTTGCTTTTAATGAATACTCAATAGACTCAAATCCAGTCAAATGGTCCTCAACATAATCATTATCCGTACGAAATGCGAATCGGGTATCAAAATACTCGTTAAACTTTTCATCAATTTCAATTTTAGGAATTTGAACTGTAAGTACTATAATGACGGTCAACATCCCCCAGAAAAGTTTATTCTTGTTATGGACCACCCAATCACCTAATGAGTCGATCCAGCCATGTTGAGATGTTGTGGTTTGTTTAACCTTTAGAGGCAACACTGCCATCATGGCCGGAAGAAAAAATACAGAATAAACGTAAGCAGCCATTACACCCATTGCAACAATATTTCCGAGATCTCTGAATGGCGGGGAATCACTGAAGTTTAGGCTGAGAAAACCAATTGCTGTAGTGACACTTGTAATTAGAACCGGTTGATGGTTTATTCGTAAAGATTCGCGGATCGATTCGTACTTTGACTTGCCATGCCTCATTTCATAAAAAAGAGTCACTAAAATATGAATACTATCTGCAACGGCAAGAGTAAGAATGCTCGTGGGAGCATTTGTGGATGTTGGAGTTAAATGAATTCCCGCCCAACCCGCCAGGCCCATTCCAGTAAGAATTGAAAAGGCCAAAATCAAAATGGTCGTAAAAGTGCCCCAAAAAGTTCGAAGGCTGAAAGCCAAAATTACCAACACGATTCCATACATAATGGGAACAAGAGTTGACAAGTCTCCTGCTCCCGCCTCGTTAAAAGCGTTATCCATAAAAACCACACCAGTCAGATAGATATTAATGTCAGGATATTTTTCCTGAAAAATCTTCTTCATTCCTCTGACATATTCAACAACCTCAGGAGTTTCAGTGAGCGACTTATTTGGAAGGTTGATGGTGGTGTTGATTCCAGTGATATTAGATTTTTTCGTAATCAGTCTATTGAGGAGCAAAGGTTCGGCTAATGCGACCTCTTTGATACGGTCGAATTGTTGCTCACTCAATGAGTCAGCATTTTCGACCAAATCCTGTACAACAAGGTCATCCTCCTCGGCTCGGGTGTATTGAAAATTGGTGACCGAATCAACCCTGATTGAATAAGGAATTTTCCAGGACGCTTGAGTGACCTCTTCGATAATCGCCAAAGTCTTTCGGGTGAAAATTTTTCCATCTTTGGGTTCGACGGCGAACATCACGTTATCGTTTTTGGTATAGGTGTTTTGCAAAGTTTCAAAAGCCAACAATTGAGGATTATCCTTGCTGAAGTAAACCCGATAGTCAGTAGAAAACTGAAGGAACCGTCCACCTGAAGCTGCCGCAAGCACTATCGCCAAAGTAAGGAAAATGATCAGCCACCGGTAGCGGATAATTTTGCTTCCCCAGTCATTATTTAAAGTGTCGTTCATAGATAAATAATAAATAAATTAAAAAATATTTTATTAAACAATAAATTTTTTAGGCTTTTATCCCCTTTATTAATAATTGCGTAGTCCCCAGGGCTTCTTTCTTTAAATCTTCATACGAAAAAGCGTCCATATACCTGGGAGCAATAAATTTTATTAAAGCCGCTTGAATCCATTTGGCTGATTCAAGCACATCTGGAACATTAAAATCTCCCGAACGGTTTCCTTCAGAAAGAATTTCGGACAGCAACGCTTTCTCTTTCTCCATATACTCAGAGACAATTTCCCAGTGTTCTCTAGTAATAAAGTCGACCAACTCCATAATTGGAGGATGGTCAGCAAACTGCCCATGCATAAAGTCCAAGACATCTAAGGCAAATCGCTGCAATTTTTTTTCGGGAGTAAGTTTATTGTTTCTAATTATTTCGCGCACCAATTCAAGCTTTTGTTGCATGCAGCGTTGGGCACAGCCCGCCCCAATTTCTTTTTTGCTTTCAAAATAGCGATATAGATTTCCTGCGGACATGTCACAATCTTTTGCGATTTCCACCATGGTTGTTTTACCAAAACCGTAGTGGCCAAACCTCACGAAGGCCTTATCCAGAATATCCTGCTTGATCGCTTCTGTAGTTTCCTCTGCTAATTTCATAGGTATTTATAATAAATATTTTAATAATTATTTACTTTAAAACAATTTCTTTAAATTGTCAAATTGTAATGTCATCTAATAGATAGAGTCTAAAAAAGCTTACCTGCGATTTCAGGATATCACTCTAAGGAAATGTTTTTGTCCGTATTAACTAATGTTCGATCAGTAGGTTTGGGAGGAAAAAATTAAATTAACTAGCTATATATATTTAGTTGGTCGGAATAGAATAAAAACAACTGGGATGGATTTGTGCCTTAGACCTTTTGGAGTTTTTTCAGTGAGTCGCACAAAATCTGCACAGTCGGCAAAAAAGAAGGGGCTACGACTTCTCGCAACCCCTTGTAAAATATGGTGGGCCGTCTCGGGATCGAACCGAGGACCTACTGATTAAGAGTGTAAAACTAACATTTTTGGTAAGTTGTTGAGTCTTGGCTGGTTCCTCTTTTTTGCTTGTTTTTCAGACACTTCCAAACCATTCCATAGAATCCATTAATTCCATAAATTCTGCCTGTGGGGCTATGTTCCGTCATAAATCTGTCATAATCCCAAATTGGATTATACCATATATGATATTCCAAACGAAAGGCGAGGCTTCGTTGAATTCCAGCCAACCTTCAAGCTTTAGACAAAGAGATATTGTTGCTAATTTGCGTTAGGGAGTGCCCCAAGGAATCAAACTATTATTTCCGGCGTGAGAGTTCTATATCACTAATTTTCCTATCCGATTGATTTATTGTCTGTTGCTTTGCTACTTCTTAAGAAGAAATAGTTTAAGCCAATTACGAGTATTACGAAGAGTACAGTTACTTTCGAAGATTAAGATCCTGTTGGCTACAATTTTGCTACAGTTGAGGTTTTGAAAGGAAAAGTAAGCGACCTTTTTAAAGCTATTAATTTTGACCTTCGCCCTGTCAGTCGTAGGGCAATTATAGCCGAGTTCTCTTTAGTCCCCCAGCACAGAAAATAGTTAAAGGTCGCCAATGTGTAACCGAAATTTACAAATGTGGTTCAGCCAGTGGGGGATACAGGAAAAAATAGCATGGTAGAAGCATCCATGAAATGGAATTGTCCGGTGTATGGTTCATTCGTTTTCTATGGCCGCAAAACTCCTGAGAGGTGTTCGAGTAGGATTTATTTTGTATTAAAAAAATTTTTGCCTTTGTGGATATCGTTGTCTGTCCCCCAATGTATTCTTTTATCCAGCTTCTTTAACAGAGGGATATGTTTGGAGCAATGAATATATGCTTCTTCCACCTTTATGAGTATCCATTGCTCTGGTTTGCGGCCGCCAGTCACTTGGATGTCATTTTTCAAGCCTTCATCAATGTTTTCAATCTCAAGCAATTCTTTGTTAGAAATCACTCTTGCCTTACCATTCACATGGAGGCCTACCGTTGACTCGTAAAAATCGATAAATACCATCCCGATATGTTGGTTCTCAAGGATGTTTCCAAGACTTGCCATAACTCCGTTGCCACGATATTCAGGGCAAATTAAGTTTTTGGTGTTAATGATGCGTACGAAACCAGGGTCTCCGGCGCGAATGGAGCAGTCACATTCGCCATTAGAATCGGACGTTGCAATGAAAACCATTTCTTGTCGGGAAATAAATTTTCGCATTTTCGGGTTTAGGTAATCCAACATTTGCATATTATAAAAAGCGGACGCGCGGCGGCTAGTACCTAATTTTCTCTGTAAGATGTGTTCCCCCTTGGAACCTATATTTTTCATGAAAATGACCTTGAAGGATAAATCGTCAATTATTTTTGGGTGATTGTGGTTTCAACTTTAAGAGGCATTTTTAAATCAGTCAACTTTGCGTGATTTCGTATCAGATTTATTTCGACCCAAGATAGCCTGCGCCCGGCCGAAAGCAGGAGTTCCCCTTCAACCGTTTCAATGTCGGACCGCAATATCTGCCCTGCTTGGAGTTCGTCAACTGAAACAGAAATAATGTTTGCGGAATCTGAAGCCTTTATTTTTTCTTCCTTCAGGAGATAGGTGGAAACCTTTTCAAGAATTTGGGGATCGTACCAGCCATTTTTGCTTTTCAACTGCTGAACCGCTTGACTGCGAGGTATACCATCACTTTCTATTTGGATTAAATCCAAAAGTATTTTTAATAATCGCGCCCCAAACAAAATTTTACAACCAGATACAGAATCCTTTGGCAACCCCGTTCCATCATATCTTTTATTCTGATACAAAATTATTTTTGCAACTGATTCGAGTCTTGGAATGTTTCCTAGAAGATGAGCCCCGATTTCCGGGGTCAAGCTGAGCATCTCCTCCTCACCGAGTGAAAGCCCCTCTTCTTTTTGAACTTTAAGCATTAATGCAGGAGGGATACCAACATACCCGATAGGAGCAAGCATCGCCGCGACTTCCATTTCCCATGAGCGGGAAATTTTCAAGGATTTCGCCAAATCCCGGATCAGTTCTTTCAGTTTCATGGCATTACCAAAGATTTCAGGATGATGCAAAGAAAGGGTTTCCGTAAGAACATTGATAGTACCGTTCAATGTTTTCTCCAAAAGCTCACGTTCTGCGGTAATCAATCGATATTGCTCAATCCCCGCCTCAAGGGTTTTTGTGAAAAGATCGTCTGGGCAGGGCTTGTTCAAAAACCGAAAAATATTTCCATCATTTACCGCATTGATGGCTATATTTAAATCGGCATTTCCAGTAAGCATGATCCGAACACTATCGGGCGATATTTCCTTCGCCCTGGAAAGAAATTGGATTCCATTTATGCTTGGCATGGCCATATCGGAAACGATGGTAGCAAATGTATCTTTTCCGGAAATAACTTCAAGAGCTGCGTGTCCCTCTAAAGCGGTGGTCACATCAAACTTCTTGCGCAAACTTCTTTTATATCCTTCCAGGATGTTGGGATCGTCATCTACGAGAAGAACTCTGTTGTTCATCCGCCATTCTCCAAGTCAAATTCCATTAATATTTTTTTCCATTTGGAGAAACGATCCAACATTCCTATTTCTTCTAAATATTTTTGGTCAAGCCTGTCGGGAACTTCTTGCATAGGCCCCTCAGCTGCACCTTGAACCAACACGTTAGCAACATGCACAAAGGTTAATGCCGATGGAGTCTTTGAAATACATTTGGATGGGGTTTCATGATAAATAATGGCCTCAACAATGGGGTCTGGCAATCCCCATAGGCCTATAAGATATGCGCCTATCTGAGCGCAACTACTCCCAAAAACCTCTTTCTCGATTTCCAATTCGCTCCTATTGTCTGCTTCTAATTTCAAAAGGTATTCCTGATATATTTCAGGAAGGTTGTCAAGAATTACGATTTTCCCGACTTCATGGAGCAGCCCCGCTGTAAAAGAATAATTCTCGATATCGCGCTTTACTTTCTCCACTTTAGCCAACGCCGTGGACAATCCCGCCACATTTACACTATGTTTCCAGATTTTTTCAGCTAGTAGTTCCTTCTTTTTTGACAGATTAGATTTTGAAAAAATTTGGCAACTTAAAACCAAAGACTGGATTAAGTCCAATCCCAAAACCTGAACCGCATGCACTGGGCTAGAGACTCTATTAGAGGCTCCAAAAAAAGCGGAATTGGCTACTTGAAGTATCTTGACCGTCATCCCAATATCTTTGGAAATAATGTTTCCCACATTCTCCAATGTTGAATTGTCAGATTGTAATTCTTCCATCAGCTCACAATACAGTTCTGGCATGCTGGGGAGAGAATCTATCTTTAACAGGAGTTTTTTTATTTCATCATCATGCAAAGAGTACCTCAATGAAAGGCCGCGATTTATCGCCTCCTTTAAAAAATTAAAGTCGCAGGGTTTGGATAGAAACTGGTGCATGGCCCCAACAGACTGCATAAATGCTTTATCCTCCGTCTGCCCGGACAAGACAAATCGCATGGTATTTGGATTTTGTTTTTTAACTTTACGCAAAAGTTGGGCACCATTCATTTCCGGCATGCGCATATCGGACACAACTATATCGAAAGGTTTGTCTGATAAAGTGCGTAACGCTTCTTTTCCACTACTGGCAAACTCACAATCCCATTCCTTGCGCATCGAACGAACAGCTCGACGTAAGGATTGGAGTAAGGTGGTTTCATCGTCTACGAATAAAATTTTCAGTTTTTCATTCACTTTAATTGTCCTGTGGGTTAGCTTGAATAAATTTGTTCTTTTTAAGAACCCAATCGACTCATTTCAGTCCTAGTCAAGTGGCAAATGAATAATGAACGTTGTCCCATCGCCTGTTTCTGTTTCAAATGTAAGAGACCCTTTATGATGAATTACAATAAAGCCATGGACAAGGTGGAGCCCCTGCCCAGTCCCAACACCAACCTCCTTAGTGGTGAAAAAGGGATCGAAAATTCTTGGTTGTAAATTGCTGGGAATTCCAGTGCCTGTATCCTTGATTCGAATCTCAACTCGGTCTGCGTCACGCCGGGTGCTGATGGTGATAATTCCCATTTCATTATGACCTTCTTTGCTTTTCTCCTTGATTGCATGGGCCGCATTGACCACAATATTCAGGATCGCTTGGTTGAATTCATTGGCAAAACATGGAACTAAAGGCAACCCCGGATCAAAGTTGGTCTCCATATCAGCTACATATTTCCACTCGTTTTTTGAAACGGTTAATACGGTTTCAATAGCCTCATTAATATCTATAAATTTCTTTTCTTCCTGGCCTGGGTGGACGAATTGTTTCATCGCCTGCACAATTGTAGCGACCCGCTTAACCCCTTCAAGAGCCTGCGCTATGGCCTGGGGCGTTTCGTCCCGGAGAAAATCCAAATCGGCTTCTTGAGCCGAGGTTTCCAGCTTATCCAAAAGCTTTTCATATGCGGCACCTTTTTTAAGCACTTCGAGCAACCTGTCCCCATCCGCCAGTATTTTCGAAAAATCTTTGTAGGAGTCTTGCAAAAACTGGATGTTATCGCCAATGAACTGGATGGGGGTGTTAATCTCGTGAGCAATACCGGCGGCCAATTCCCCGACCGACTCCATCTTCTGGGCATGACGGAGCTTCTCATCCATAATTTTACGTTCCCTAATATCTTTTACCACCAGAATCAAGCCCATAGTCTTTGTACTATTTCGCTCCAGGGAATACTCATGCAACACCGATCCCGAAAGCAATATAGGAATTCTTTCTCCTTCTTTCGTCAAAAGAGTGCGCTCTACGTTCCTGAAATCTTCTCCTTCTCCTTCTTTTTCTTTTTCTTCAAAAATACTTCTATGCAACTTTCCGGTCAGTTCATCTTTCCGATAGCCCAGCAACCTTACGGTCTCGTCATTAACAGTTGTTATGCGTCCCTGAGAGTCCGCCACAATTAAAGCATCTCCCATGGAGGAAAGGATGGCCTCCGCATAATCTTTCTCTTTTCGCAGTTCAAGAGAACGTTCAAATACCGTTTTCGCCTGATTATCAAAAGCCAAAGCCAACTCTTCCAATTCATCATTAGTGCCAACAGGACTGCACGGTTGGAACGTTTCTTGAGACGAATTTTTTATTTTTTCACAAAGTGTAAGGATGGGTTTGGATATTTTACTTCCAATCCAAATAGCAAGAAATACGGAAAAAACGATAAAGAAGAAACAAACCAAAAGTAATGTATAAAGGCTATTTTTAATTTGAACAAGGTGGGCAGACCGGGTCTCTCCTGAAATAAGCTTAACCTTCAGACGAGTCAACAAGGCGAGTTCGCTACCGGCTTCTTTGGCTATGGATATATAGTTCTCATTTTCCGAATGATTTTGCTGGTATATCAATTGATCTCCAAAAAATAATTGATAATAAATATTTTTCCTCACATCAAAAACCATTTCGGAGATTTTGGCAATGTCATACCCTGCTATTACGGCTCCCTGAGAAGTATTATAGTATTGTATGGGATATGCCATAATGAGGGTTCCGGTTGAGGCCAGCAATTTAATGACAGGTTTTCCGGTTGCCAGGGCTTCACTTAAGCTGAGCAAATCGCTATAAGGTTCAGATTTCGGAGAGCTTGAGTAAATCAAGTTTTCCTCAAAATCCACAATTGCTGTGAATTCAATGTTTTTCATTGAATTGAAATTTTGTACCATATTTGGCAGATATAAATTCCGTCCAGAGGGGTCGATGATGGCGTTAATGATAAAATGGTTTTTTGCAAAGTTCTCTAAATTTTCCAATAAATAGGCCAAACGGTTTTCCATAATCTTGAGTGAATTGCCGGATAGCAATCTCAGGTTGCCCTCCAATTGCTTGGTAAGATTAGAACTTAACAAATAGAAAACAACCCCGGATATGAAGACCAAGATCAGGCCAACAAAAATGGAAAATTGTAAAACCAGTTTTTGTTTTAAACTCTTACTGCTAGTTTTCATCTCACAGTAAATCCTTTATTGGAAGACGAGGAGCGGCTATTCTTTCAATCTATAGGAACAATACTTCCTTCACTGTTGTATTCTGCCAAAAAGAAATCCTCCGGGCCTAAAGCATCGTGATCGTCACGGGTAAACGGGTATTTATAATTTTTCACCAAGCCCTCATGAAACTGAATCGTTTCAAGGGCATCTCGTATTTTTGATCTATCCAGGCTACCAGCCATCTCAACTGCTTTGGCCAGAAGATGAATTAAATCGTAAGCATGCGCAGTGCCTACAGGGGCCACAATATCTTTGGAATCATCAATTTGATACCGATCAATATATCCCGCAATCACCTGTCTGGTTTTTTTGTTTTTTATGCCCATGAACGAAAAAGTCTGGAGAAATTGGAGTTCTACTTTTGGGAGTTCGTTTTTTACATTATTCCAAAAGTAGCCTCCGGTTATTCCCCAATGTGAAAATATCGGGATTTTTTTGGGCCGTTGACTTGCATCTTTTATAATAGTACTGCCTTCGGGTGCGTTGGCAACCATGAGAATTGCATCAGCTCCCGCATTTTCTATCCTTGTCAGTTGAGGCATCATATTTTTTTCCCCCCAATTGAACCATTCGATAGCAACTGGAGTCTTTTGGTGCTTTTTCAATGCCTGAGTTATGGATTTCTCATTACCTCTTCCCCAACCTGTGTTTTCCAGCAAGAGCGCAATATTTTGATGGGATTTTAAGGCTTTATTGACCAAAAACTCACCGGCATATTCATCTCGCACCGAGACTCGGAAAACAAAATTGGGTCGAAAAGAGTTTTCAACGATTCCTGTTGCCGCGGCCCATGGGTCCAAGTAAATAATTTTATTTTCGTGAATACTATTAAGCTCGGACAACGCCACAGGACTATGGAGACCTCCCATTACCGCAACGACATTTTCCAACTTGCTAAAAATTTTTATATTTTCAATACCCCGAGCGCTGATTCCGGAATGGTCACGGGCTACAATCCTCAGTTTTTTCCCAAGGATCCTTCCCTTCTGGTTTAGTTCAGCCACAGCCAGTTCCATCCCTCGTTTAATAGCCAACCCAGAAGGGGCTGATACTGAAACCAGATCCGCATCTAAACCGATTACAATATCTCCGGTAAAGGCCGTTGATAGTTTTTTGAAAAGTTTTAACTCTTCCCAAGGCATGCTTTGCGGAAATCGCGATCGATATTTTATTAAAACGGGTTGGACTCTTTCCTGAAAAAGAGCTGTTTCACTGGCTTGCAATTGGACAATTTTTGTGCCGGAATTTTTAATTACCTGAATAAATTCCTTTTCTTTTTTGAGCGTTTCTTCACGTTGGAAAGGAGTAATTTCCAAGGCTGTTTTGACAAGAATCGATTGAATCTCACTGGGCAGGCTCTCGAGATTAGTTTTGCTCATACAAAAAACATAGGCTAGATATGAATGATTACTTAAAGTGATATGAGATTGAACTTCAAAAAGTTTCAAGTTGGTAATGGATACAAGAGGATTTTCTTGTCCCTCAACAACTTTATCTTTAAGAGCGTCATAGGTTTGGCTAAAATCAATAGGAATCGGATTAGCGCCAAAAGCCTTAAACTGTTCCATGATGAGTCGGCTTTTCATCACCCGAATATTTAAACCTTTAAAGTCATTTGGGGTTCGAATTTCTTTATTGGCCGTAAACTGCTTGAATCCACTTTCCCAGAAAGTAAATCCTATCAAACCTTGTGGCTCCAAGAGCTCCAACAAGTGTTTCCCCGGTTCTCCATCTAATATGGGGTAGATCTCCTCCCTGGATGAAAAAACAAATGGAAGATCAACGAGCTGAAGTGCGGGCACAAGAGTGCTTAACTTGGCGGTAGGAGGCAAAATGATATCCAGCTGCCCACTCCGGGCGAGCCCTATCATTTCCTGGTCGGTTCCCAATTCCTGGTTGGGATAGACCTTTATACGTACCCGACCTTTTGTTTTTTGTTCAACCCGTTCAGCATATTTTAATGCCGCTATGTGCTGAGCACTATTAACCGGCATATCGTGCCCAAATTTCAGGTTATAAATAGTCTCCTTGTCGACCTTTGAATTAAGTCCATTGCCTTTCTTCCCTTGTGAAAGGACCAAAAATGCTATGAAAAATAGCACAAGCACCAATCCGATTTTCAACCTTTGATTCTTCATTCTTTTAATTCCTTCATCTTATGAAGAAGAATTGCCTTGATTTCAAAACTTAAATTGAAGTCCCCCGGCAATCCCAAACCCGTCCAAGGAAGAGTTAACATCCTCAAATTCATTATATCTAAATTCCACTACTGCATCCATGTAGCCGGTTAATTTGAAGTTGATTTGCGGTTCAGCCACCCATCGGTCTGGCCCATTGTCTTCAAAATTTAAATCCGCAAATCCGTTAATATAAATCCGCTCGTGCAGTGGGAAAAAGTAAATCAAACTTATCTGACTTCCCGATCCATCCGTTTCATAAGGATGATAACGCCACTGAAGCCAACTCTTAGAATCAGAGAAAAATGAAAATGAGTGTTTATATGTTAAGCCAAATCTGAGAACATCGTTGTCGGGACCATTAGAATCATTGTACTCCACCTCAAGGTTCAAACCCTTTAAAGCGGGTTTCCCATTTGGGAATAAAGGTTTGCTCAGCCTGTATTCCAGAAAATATCGCGTTAATTCAAAACGTGCACTTTCATTATTTTGTTCCGCATTAAAATCGATAAAGCCCCAAAGTTTTAAACCTGCGGGAAGATCGGGAACACTGTTCACCATATTCAAGGTATTGTAATCGCGACTGTCAAAATAATAGGTAAAGGCAACCGTTGATTTTTTCTTTGTTTCAGCTACTTCTGGTTTTTCCACTAGCTCTTTCTTTGCAACCTGCGAAACAGGATTTGAATAAGCAAGATTGGAAAGCCCTACTATTAAAAAAAATATGAATAATGATAAAATTGTCGCGCATTTGCATTTTGGATCAGCAATCTCTGGAGACATTTCTTTGTCTTTCAAACGTATTCCCTCTCTTGTGGCATTTGCAAAAAAAAGTATGTATTTAAACTCGCCTTGTTGAAAAATATTAATCTACTAGGGCTTCTCGTCTGCTGCCTCTTTGGCCAATCTCAATTCCAGAGCTTGGATAATTTGAAAGAAGAGGAAGTCAAAGTTTACAGGTTTTGAAACACAGCTAAAAGCTCCATCAGTCAGACAATCTTCATTGATTTTTGAGCTATTAATTCCACTAATAATGATTACCTCTATTGTTGGATAAGAGAACTTGATCATTTTCAAAGTGTCCTTGCCATTTAAGTAAGGCATTTTTATATCAAGCAGGATACAGTGAGGCTGAAAATCGGTAATTTTGGATAAAGCATCTTCCCCGTCACATGCAACCTGCACAACAAAATTTTCTTTGTTTATTAGCCTTTTAAGGCTTTTTTGCACGTTGGTGTCATCATCCACTATTAGAATTTTTGAATTTGGAAACGGATTAATCATGAATCAGCTCTTTCTTAAAATTGTTGACGGGATTCATGCTCAATTGTTTTTGATTCTAGAGCCTGGATAATTAGTATTAATAGCTCTTCAAATTTGATGGGTTTTGGAACAAAACAAAAGGCGCCCATATCGGTCCAAGTTTTGGCGGTGGTATTGTTAAGTTCTGTAATCCCACTGATGATAATGATCTTGGATGTTGGGTGTAGCCACTTGGTCATTCTCAGAGTTTCTTTGCCATTTAAGTAGGGCATTCCCAAGTCAAGAAGGATGCAGTTGGGTTTGAATTTTTCCATTAGGGATAAGGCTTCCATTCCCTCAGAAGCAACTGCGACAATAAAATTTTCTTTAATCAAAAGCCTTTTAAGGCTTGATTGCAGATTTAAATCATCATCTATTATTAAAATTTTTGATTCGGGAAACGGGTTAACCATGAATCACCTCTTTCTTAAAGTTCTTAATGGCACTAATGCGCGATTGTATTTGATTCTAGAGCCTCGATTATTAAAGGATAAAGCTCTTCAAAATTGATGGGCTTGGAAACGAAACCAAAGGCTCCGTCAGCAATCCATTTTTCCTGAGGTTTAAAATTTTTAGCCCCGCTAACAATGATGACCGCTGTTTTTGAATCAAACCACTTTTGCTTTGTTGCTTTCGGGTATAACCACTTGATCATCTTCAATGTTTCGTTCCCATCCAGGATGGGCATCCCAATATCCAGAAGGAGACAGTCAGGCTCGAAATCACCGACCTTTGACAAACCATCTTTCCCATTTGAAGCAACCTCTACAATAAAGTTCTCTTTAACAAGAAGCCTTTTAAGGCCGGACTGTAGATTTAAATCATCATCTACTACTAAAATCTTTGCTTTTGGAAACGGGTTTTTCATAAAAACTATTCTCCTATTAATTAGTCAGGCAAATTGTTTTTTTAATCAGAGCGTTCACTTTACCGATGAGTTCGTCCCTTGTATAAAGTCCCTTCTGAAATATTTTTTGAACACTGCCCTTTAAACGATAAAACTCGTCTTGAGTGAGATCTTTGGCGCTGACAACGATGACAGGCATAGAAGCCCATTCTGGGTTCGCGCGTAATTTATTAAGAAATTCAAACCCATCCATTTCTGGCATCATCAAGTCGAGGAGGATTACGTCCGGTGGGTTCTTTGAAATTTTATCCAATCCTTTTTTTCCATTTTCAGCTTCGTCTACTCTGAAACCTTTTGCTTCCAAAACCGCACGAAGCAAATTTCTTTGTTCTGGGTCATCCTCGACAAGCAAGATTCGGTTTGGATTCGATTCGTTTCGGTATTTTTTTAATACGGCTCCCAACTGATTTCTGTCCACCGGTTTAAGTAAATATTCTGCTGTTTCCAAAGAATATCCCTGCATTTTATCGTCCACCATGGAAAGGATTATTACCGGGGTGCTTGAGAGTTTTGGATCTGCCTTTAGTTTTGTTAACACTTCCCAGCCATCCATTCCCGGCATATCAATATCGAGAATGATGATTCCAGGAAGCAACTCTTTAGCTCTATTAATGCCGTC
>CAZECX010000056.1:16908-21688 GCA_964510965.1 uncultured Nitrospina sp.
GCCGTCAATTCCATTGTATGCGGCGAAAAATGTATAACCTTCGCGATCCAGAGCCCACATCATCAAGTCCTGGATAACCGGGTCATTATCAATGACCAACACAGAAGAATTTGTTGCCCGGTTTGAAGGTGCAATCGCAAGGTTGTTCTTGAATACCTTTTCATCTTCTTGAGACATTTCTTCCCGAATGGGAAGGTTTATCCTAAATGTCGACCCAACACCAAGCTGGCTTTCGACAGAAATATCGCCATCCATCATTTCACAAAACCGTTTACTGATTGCCAGTCCCAATCCTGTCCCCCCATATTTTTTAGTAGTAGAAGAATCCGCTTGGGTGAAATTCTGAAACAATTTTTTAATCTGTTCCGGTGTCATGCCAATTCCAGTATCCATGATTTCAAATTCAATGTTCTTCTGGTTGTTACTCACGTTTTGCTTGACTTTCAGAGAAATCGATCCTTCCTTGGTAAACTTTGTCGCATTGTTTAATATATTCAAGAGAATTTGCTTGAGTTTAGTGACATCGGTGGAGAGGGGTTCCAAATGAGAATCACATTCAACGGAAAGAATGTTAAAGTTTTTTTGAACCGTGGGGCTAACAATAGATACAACATCTTCTACTAAAGTTGAAATATCGCAGAGCTCGAAAAAAAGCTCCATTTTTCCTGCTTCGATTTTAGAAATATCCAGAATGTCATTGATAAGCTTCAGTAAATGGACTCCTGCTTCTTTTATTCTTTGCAAATCAGAGCCGATTTCTTCATGCCACCCATTTCCCAACGCCTCTTCCTCAACCATTTCGCTGTATCCAATCACCGCATTCAAGGGAGTACGCAATTCATGACTCATATTTGCCAAAAATTCGCTTTTTGCCTTGCTGGCGGCTTCTGCATCCAGCTTTGCTTGCTTTAACTCGACATTAGCTACTTCCAGATCGTGGGTACGCTCGTTCACTTTTTGAGCCAAAGTATCATTTAAAACACTTATCTCATCCAAATGAGTTTTTAGGCGTATCGAGCTATTGAGCCGAGCAAGAAGATCTTCAAAGTCGATGGGTTTATTCAACAAGTCAGTGGCCCCCGAGTCCAAAGCGCGGCGCTTGATCTCCTGATCCTTCACGCCGGTCAACATGACCATGGGAATATCTTTAGTATCACTATTGCCTTGAATAATTTTTAATAAATCAAAACCATCTTTTCCTGGCATAGTGATATCTGCAACCACAACATCCATATCCGTTTCGCAAATTCTCTTTAGAGCATCGTCTACGCTAGTAGCAAAGATCATATCCCATTCCTTGCGGTGACCATTAAGAAGCCGACGCAGGCTGGCAAGTACATGGGATTCATCATCCACAAAGAGTAATTTTTTTTTCATCTGCCGATCTCCTCAAACTTGAGTTACAAGAACCTAAGGTTTTCTTTGTTCCTTAAAATGAGTAAAAGCAATAGTCATGCCATACGCAAGAAACCTTAGATTCTGCTTACTTCCCAATAGGTTACAAGAAGCACTGAAAAGAAACAGATATGGAATAGATAAAAATTCGTGGAAAACGCAGGACAATAAACGGTTTTTCGTAGAACTTTAAAGGTTTTTAGTAATTATTGTTCAGCATTATTCGCTTTTTGAGAAATCGGCAATTGAACTGTGAATAAGCTACCCTTGCCTGTTTCCGTCTCAAAGGTAATCGTCCCTTGATGTTTTTTAACAATCGCCGAATAAGCGATCGCCAACCCCTGTCCTGTCCCATACCCAACTTCCTTGGTGGTGAAAAAAGGGTCGAAAATTTTTGGTTGGATTTCTGCGGGAATACCATTCCCCGTATCTGAAATAAGAATCTCAGCCCATTCTTTATTTTGCTGGGTACGGATGATAATCGTTCCCATATGATTTTCGTTTCCTTTCAACCGATCCTTAATGGCATGAGAGGCATTGATGACTAAATTAAGGATGGTCTGGTTGACGTCGTTGATGTAACAAGGGACAAGCGGCAAATCTGAGTCCAGGTATGTTTCCACATTGGCCACATACTTCCATTCGTTTCGCGAAATACCCAGTGTCATTTCAATAGCTCTGTTCAGGTCAGCTGGCCTTTTTTCTTCAACTCCAGGGTGAGAAAATTCCTTCATCGCTTGTACAATTTTACTCACCCGCCCGATTCCTTCCAAAGATTGTTTAATAGCTTCCGGTATTTCATGCAGCAAGAAGTCCAAATCCACTTCTTCCTCCTTGGTTTTGAGACACTGGAGCATTTCCGCCAAAATGTTACCGTTACCCGATTTCTCAGCTAATTGCGCATACTCTTTCAATTGGTATAATATGTCATCGAATGAATCCTTAAGGAAACGGGTGTTATCGCCAATGTATTGCAGGGGGGTGTTAATTTCGTGAGCGATGCCTGCGGCCATTTGCCCGATGGATTCCATTTTTTGCGCGTGAATTAAATCCACCTGCAATTTTTTGCGCTCAGTAATGTTTTCGCCAATACCCATGAGCCCGTCAATTTTACCCGACAGGTCAAATTTTGGGGAAATAGTAAGGTTAACCCAAATCGTCTCCCCACCTTTAGCTTGCTCTTCAAGCTCGCAGCTAATACCCTGGCCATTTTCATAAATTGTTTTGATCATCTTTTTTAGAATTTCTTTTGAATTTTCATCTGGATACAAAATTTCGATATTCTTATGGCCCACCATTTCCTCGGCCGTATATCCAAGTATTTTTTCGGCCCCCTTATTCCAGTAAGTAATTCTTCTTTCAAGGTCGGTCGAGATAATGGAAATATTCGTTGGACTATTCAGAATATTATTTAAAAAATCATTTGTTTTTCGCAATTTTTCTTCCGCTTCCTTGCGCTGGCTGATGTCAATCAGGATCCCTAGAAACATAGTCTCACCCCCAGGAGAATCTATTCTGCTTATTCTCATATCTAAGGGAACTAAGGATCCGTCCTTCCGCAAGCCGGTTACCTCACGTGCTTTTCCGATGGTTTTGATGTTTCCCAACTCCAAATAACTTTGCAAATAGCTGTTGTATTTCCTTTTGTCAGGTTCGGGGATCAGAAGATGAACATTCTTTCCGATAACCTCTGAAGAGGAATAGCCGAAAATATCTTGGGCGACCGGGTTGAATGATTGAATGGTTCCCTCCTTGTTAATGGTGATGATGCTTGCCAGTGAGCTGTTAACAATCGCTTGAAGATGCAACTCCATTTTTTGAGTCTCGATGGTTTTTTGGATTACTGCTTGTTTCGCACTGTACAGTTCCAAATTCTTTTCTTCGAGCAAAGTTTCAGCTTCAATGAGGGCTTTGTTTACTTGCTCAAGATGTTTTTTTAAAATCTCAGATTCTAGCAAAATTACCTCGCATGTTTTGTGACGATTAAATAAGATTTCCAGTAGTCGGGTGGAAGTTTGCTATATAAGGGATACTGATATCAGCTGCTGTAGTGCCAAAGGTTCCAACAAAGGCTCCTGTGGTTTCGTTAAATTCTCGGATGTCATTCGAGGAAAGATCCGAAACAAATAAACTTACACTATGACCTACTGAAGAAAGAAACAAAAGGTAAGAGTAGACAGAAATATATGAAACTTGGGTATATGTCCGAATAGCATGAAATTTATAAGTTTGGTTCATATTGGGCTCGTAGTACATTGCTTGTTGAAACTGAACAATGACGTTCAACTTGAACTAAAATAGAATCTCCGTTTAAAATTAAGTAGATTGAGATGATGGTGCCGCGGGGAGGCGGTGGTTCAAATAAGCAATTCACTATTGTCCGGGGAAAATTCGTGAGAAATCATTTCGATTTAACCACTTCAGTTCTTCTTTCAGACCAAGCCTTATAATACAAGTGGCGACGAACAGAAGCAACAAAACCCTGAGGAGACTTGCCGCTTATGAAATATCGGGGAGATACCTGTTCGCCGCCTTTAATTTATTACCCATCACATGTTTTTTAATTACAGGAATTCTCACCCTCATCCGCATTAGAATAAGGATTCTTGTGCAAGATGTCATGTGTGCGGTAAAGCAGATGGGTTGCGCAAAATCTATTCTATTCTTTGAGGATCTTTGTGAAAACGATGGATAGAACCACCAACGATATCGCTGAGTGAAACACCAAATTCCTCATAAATCTGGTTCTTCAGGGGTTCCAAAGTGCTGACAGCACTATGATTCGCATAAACAATATTTAAATACATATCTGCCACCAATATATTTGCCTGAACGTTTTCCAGGCATGAGATAAGTCCTCCCACGGAATTTAATAACTGGCGACTGCCATTTTCTTTGCTGAACAGGCTGAAAAATCCTGATTTTTCACTTGAAGTAGTTTGTGATTTAAATGTCTGCATTTCGCCCTCTCTTTTAGTCGAGCTATTTCATTTTTCTAAAAACCCTAAGAGTAACGCGCCTTACATATAATTTTTTTTTGAAAAAAAAGATATTCAAATGCAGCTTTACGTCTCATAACCTGACTGTTCGTAAACTCCATTTTCTGCAATTTTTCATCCAGTTCCAGTTTGCTAAAGAAGAGTTCTGATTGAGCAGACTCGACACATGTTTTGAAGTTTATCTTTTGCGGTTGGCGCTCAATCGTTACTGATTTCGAGGGGAGGGTACCTGATGGTGAATCCGGGCTATTAAAAAAAGCGGAACTGGCTGTAAGCAAACCAATCAGGGAAAACGTTGCAATACTGGATAAATCAGTCATAATTATGTGGGTCCCTTAATTGTCAAATATTGAATTTAAAGGCTTGGAAACATCAAGATTTTTTTT
>CAZECX010000057.1:0-21387 GCA_964510965.1 uncultured Nitrospina sp.
CTCTGGCTACTAAAATATCAAAGATTTTTACCTCGAAATTCCCAGAAAGCGGTTCTAGCCCCAATATTGGCGTTTTTAAATAAAGCAAATTTGGGAGGAAAAACATCCGAATCCCAATTAAAATACTTGATTAAAATTTTAACTCGCAGCTCAAACCAAACAGAGATTTTGCGCGATTTTTTTTTTCATGCAAACTTGCCCTACCCTGAAACTCAAATCGAAGAGATTCATGATAGAAATACTCTGATAAAAGGATTGGAATTTCTTAAAAATTCCTCGGTCACTGGCAAAGAAACTAATGATTTTTTGTCGATTATAGGAGAAAATGATACTTTTATTGATGCAGAAACATTAAAAGGGCATATTCCACATTTAAAAATCATAGAGGACGTGGGTCACGCCCCAACCCCGCTATTGAAACAATTAGCAAAAACTTTACAAGCCTGATAGACGATTAATTTTTAATGAAAATATTCGGAATAAATTTCACAGAAAATCCCAGCTCGAAAAACCCAATTTCTATTGCCATTTGTGATTTTAAAAAAAATCATGGGCTTTTGGTTCACAAGGTGGAAAATTTATCCTCCCTGTCTGAGTTTGAAACATTTTTAAAGCAAAAAGGTCCCTGGTTTGCTGGCGTTAATTTCCCATTAGGACAGCCGAAACAGTTTCTTGAAAAAATGTCCTTACCTGAAGGATGGAATAATTATATTAAAGGTATTCAAAAATGGAAACAAACAGGGTTTGAAAAAAAGGTAAAACAATATATTACCAAGCTGCCTAAAGGAACGAAAGCACCTCTTCGTATAACAGACATCTTTGCAGGCGCAGAAAGCCCACTTAAAACCACAAGCAACCATTCCATTCAACGATTTTTTGAAGGCAGCAATTGTTTGCTGAAATCAGGGGTTTCTATAATTCCCTGCTTGCCAAGAAAAGATAATCGAATAGTTATTGAAACTTTGCCTTCTCTGGTCGCAAGGCGCTTCAAGGTTCAGGAAGTTCAAGGGAAAAGAAAAAAGTTCGAGTCTGAAAATATTCATAAAGAAGTTATAAAAGGACTCGAAACACCTGAATTTGAACATGATTTTGATTTTAAGTTGTTCATTGATGATACCCTGAAATTACATTGCATTGAAGACGTGAAGGGTCATTCCCTGGATGCCATTCTAAGCTCGGTACAAACGGCTTGGGCCTATAATATGGGGAAGCCAAACTATGGAATTCCCGATCTGCAGCATCCCAGCATTCAGTTAGAAGGTTGGATCATTGATCCCAGCCTGGTAAATGGGATCGCCAAACCAAAAAACCGGTTTGGAAGTGAACTTGCTGAGTTCATTCAAAAGGGAGGACTGGACTCAAAGAGATCTTTCAATCTAATGGGTCATATTCAAAGACTATCTAATATTGGACGAGCTTTGTCAGGGGAACGAAACCTGGGCGCTCTCCTTGAAATTATAGTCAATGAAGCAAGAAACCTCACTCATGCTGATGGAGGAACCTTATATATTTTAAAAGATGAGGTCTTAAATTTTAAAATTGTGCAAAATGAATCATTAAATATCTTTATGGGTGGCACCACTGGAAAGGACATCACTTTCCCACCTGTGGAAAAAAATAAATCGAACGTTTCGGCTTATGTTGCAATAAAAAATATTTCTGTGAATATTCCTGATGTCTACAATTATGAACCCTTCGATTTTACAGGCCCAAAAAAGTTCGATGAAAAAACTGGCTATAGGACAAAGTCTATGCTCGTGGTCCCTCTTACCAATCATGAAGATGAAGTCATAGGCGTTCTTCAATTATTAAATGCAAGGGATATTAAAGACAAAAAAAGAGTTATTGCTTTTTCACCAGACTATGAAAGCCTGGTAGAGTCATTGGCTTCGCAAGCTGCAGTTGCAGTCAGCAATACCTCTCTTATCAATGAATTGAAATCAGCGCACCAAACTTTGATAGTGGCTCGAGATAGATCTGAAGAAGCCAATCGCGCAAAGAGTAATTTCCTGGCAAATATGAGTCACGAGCTTAGAACACCCATGAATGCTATTATTGGCTACAGTGAAATGCTTTTAGAGGATGCAGAAGAAGACGGGTTAGATGATTATCAGGATGATCTGGGCAAAATACGCTCTTCTGGCAAGCACTTATTAGGATTGATTAATGAAATCCTGGATCTCTCCAAGATAGAAGCCGGGAAAATGGATATCCTGCTTGAAAGTTTTGATATCTATAAACTGGTTAAAGAGGTGGAAGCAACTATTCATCCTCTTGCTGAAAAAGGGTCAAATAACCTGATCATAGATTGTCCTGAAAACGTGGGTACCATGGATGCTGATGAAACACGGGTAAGACAAATGCTCCATAACTTATTAAGTAATTCCTGCAAATTCACAGAAAATGGCACCGTCACCTTAAAGGTATTTCGCGATATGAGGGACAATATTGAATGGGTAAATTTTGCGATAATAGATACCGGCATGGGAATCCCAGAAGATTCCATTAAAAAGTTATTTCTCGAATTTTCACAAGTAGATAACTCGTCAACAAGAAAATTTGGTGGTACTGGCCTCGGGTTGGCCATTAGTCGAAGATTCTGTTTAATGATGGGAGGCGATATAAGAGTAAAAAGTGTGCTCGGTGAAGGTTCTACTTTCACCATTTATCTACCCGTAAAAGTGGTTACTCAATCCACATTACGAAGAAGACAAAGTGATCGTTAAGATTACATTTGCCAGTTCGTTTGCAGCATCCCCTTTAACTTCTGTCCTAAATTGACCTTGGATCCTCAAAATCCGGCATCAGGCATAGAACAAAAGATTATCGAGAGTTTCTCAAAGTATGCCCGATCTTATGATCGTTATGCACTTTTGCAAAGATCCATGGCAGAAAGGCTGGCCTCCTATTTACCAGAGACACCCCCTACTCATATTCTTGAATTAGGTTGCGGGACGGGGGTTTTTACTCGTCATCTATTAACCATGCCAATCAATAAGTTGACTTTGAATGATATATCCCCGGCAATGATTGATATCTTAAAATCACGCTTACACATTCCACGAAATACAAAATTTCTCATAGGAAATGCTGAAAGCATCTCTTTGGGTAAAGTGGATTTAATTTGTGCCAATGCTGTTTTCCAATGGTTTCAGGAACCGCAGAGTTCTTTAATTCATTTAAATAAATCATTAAAAAAAAATGGATCAATAATCTTCAGCACTTTTGGTACAGAAACACTTAAAGAATTTCGCCAGACGGCCAATTTAACAAGTCCAATAACGCTCTATTCGCTTAAGCAGTGGAAAACCTTTTTTAAAAAAACCGGATATAGGTTAAATTCGTTTGATGCAGAGAAAAGAAAATCATTTACTCCGAACACAATGACCCTTATAAAAAACTTGCAGCAAATTGGTGCTGCACCTATTAAAATGTTCAATGCGGGGGGATTAAGGAAACTTATCAGGGACTATGATAAACATTTTTCCACTAATCAGGGAGTGTACGCGACCTGGGAACTTTATTATTTCTCTATTTCCTGTAAATAGAGAAAAATCCAAAACTTTCCCCAATCTATGACAACGGAAATTTTCAGCAAAAATCTTGCACTCTTAAAATCACTTCATCCCAATGCATATCAAGCTGTAAGAAATTCCAAGCCGACTCAGGATTACGAAATAACGTTATCTAATTCTGGACTCCCTACTCTTTCTTATTTAAAACCAAATAAAAGTAAAGTCTATTTGCTCAGCAAATACGATCCAATTAGAGAGGCAAGCCGCCTGATAGATTCATTTGATGTTCGAGATTGTTCCAATTTTATTGTACTTGGAATAGGATTGGGCTATCAAATTGGCGAGCTTATAAATTCAATCCCCAAGACCTCTAAAATTATCGTAATAGAACTTGATAAAAGCTTGGCGAGATTGTCATTTGAAACCATTGATCATAGCAGTGTGCTTAAGCATCCAGGATTGACCCTAAATTTACCAAATGACGTGAAAGAAATTTCATCCTGTTTAGAAAGTGAAAGAATCAATTTCAGCATAAATAATTATCGAATAATCCAGCAAAACTCTCTATCAGAAGTTAATTCCAAAGAATATAAGGGGCTGTTAACAGAATTAAGTAACTATTTTCAAGCTAGCATGGTTGAATTAAAAACTCTGTCAGCAAAATCCAAAACCTTTTCTAATAATATCTATAATAATTATCAAAATTTAATAGCCAGCCCTGGAATTAATGTATTAAAAGGTTCGTTTCCAAATATTCCTGCAATCATTTGTTCCGCTGGCCCTTCACTCGATAAAAATATTCAATTACTCAAAACAAAAAGAGAAAATTTTCTGTTGATTTCAGCTGCAACAGCATTGAAACCCCTCTTGAAAAATAAAATTTGCCCCGACTTTGTAGTTGCAATTGACCCTGATGAAGTAACAATCCAGTTTTTTGATCATCAAAGCGATTTGTTGAACACTTGGCTTGTATATGATCCTGTTATTCCCGATGTAATTCCAAAAATTTTTACAGATAGACGCTTGGCCTATGACTCATCTATAAATTTGGCTCAATGGCTGCAAAAACATCTGGGGCGAAAGGGTTCCCTTGGGAAGGTATTTTCAGTTGCCCATGCTGCATACAAGTTTGCCAAACTGATTGGATGCACGCCTATTATTTTTATTGGACAGGATCTTTCCTTTACCAAAAAGCGACTTCACTCACGAAATACTTACTATTACCAATATAAGGAAGATTTGATCAATAGATTAGTAACCATGGAATATTTAGATGATCTTAAATTTCAAAGTTATTCTAATAACTTGCTAGAACGTAAGAGTATTTTTAATAGCGACCTGTTTACCACTGTTTCATTGGATACTTATGCTCAAATATTTTCAGACACTATTGATGATTTCTCAAAAACATTCAACGCCACAGAGGGTGGTACTGGAATTGATGAAACAAAAAATATTTTATTGCGTGAAGCTATTAACTCTCATTGCCTAAAAAATATCTCAAAAGAGAAAAATATAATTCTTAATTCTATTCAACTCAAGCCTTTTCAGGTAGAAGGAATTTCCGGGCCCGCTGGTAAACAATTTGATTTTTTTAGGAAGATGGATGACCACTTAAATAGGCTTGAAAATAAATTCTTAAGGGACACGATCCTCACGGATCAAATAATGGAAGATTTTGTTAAAGAAATGAAGTCGACCATTCAAAATCTTTTAGATAATGAAGAAGCCACATTGCTCCTCCAGGGCTACGACTTTTCAGGATTTTCCCGGTGGAATAAAAAATCCAACTATATTGTGGGAAGGGAAATATCGGCAAACTCAAAGGATTTGGTGAAGGAGGAGTTTCAGCGAGATCAAGAATTTTTTATGGTTTTAAAAAAATCTGTTAAATTTAATATGAATGTTTTTGAGGATTTCACCAAATAAGGTGAAACTTATTGAACTTTCTCCGCCTCCATAGCACTCGAGCCGCCACCCAAATCAAAGCACCTGAACTTCGAAAAACCGATTTCCCTTAATAAGGTTTTTGTCTCATTCGTACCATATGTCCTTCCAGTTTCTGTAAACATTAGCATTGTCAAAGAGAACATGGCCGCATCAAAGGGTCGAGTTCTACTCGCATCTAAAAACAAATCTACGATAATTATCCTCCCGCCAAGTTTTAAACTTGCGTGAATTTTTTTCAATAATATAATATTTTCATTTTTATTATATATGTGCAAAATATTTGAATATAAAATGGTGTCGTTTTCACTACCAAAACTGACTTCAAAAAGGTCCCCTGGACGGAATTTAAACCTTTTGTGAAGGGATTGTTTTTTAAGTAAATTTCTGGCGACCTTTAAACTGCTGGAACGGTCTATTAGTAATGCGTTAGCCTTTTTATCTAGCTTCAATATTTCTGCAGAATATGAACCGGGACCTCCACCAATATCCACGAGATTGCCAACAGGTTTGCGTGTAACAAAATTTGCCAGGTTTTTGGAGTATTTATCGCTGCGTTCATGCATTGCATGAGTAAATAATTCTCTATATTTCGAGTCGTCTTCGACTTCAAATGCATCTGTTTTTCTGCCCTCTCGAATCACATCAACTAATCCAGACCATTCCTCTCGGTTATCCTGTTTAAGGAAAACCGTTCCTTTTTTATAATCTTTGCTTGTTTCACAAAGATGCTTGTATGTTTCTGCGCTATTTTTATATTTTGTTTGTGTCTTAGTAATTACCTTCATCGCACAAAGGGCATCCAGTAAAGCCACAGTCCCTTCAGAGTTCAGGTTAGCTTTTCGAGAAATAAATTCACTCGTTCGAGAAGCTGAACCTAAATGTGTAAAAACTTTGAATTTTATTGCTGCTATAAGAATATTGGCTTCTTCTAAGCGGTCGATCCTATCAATGATGTCAGAAAACGATAATAATGCCATAAGTCACCTTTCAGTCCGAATTGCCAAAGTCTATAGAGTGCCTGGAATGAATTAATTATTAATAAAACCCATTTTTTCAATAATTTATAGTTGACATATTCCGTCTATTAGGTTACAGTAATTCTATTAAAAAAATAAAATTATGGAGGTTTGCATGGAGGCTATGCATGGCAATCAAATGCCCTCTCCTGAAGAGATAAACTCTTCAGCTAAAGAAGATACCTTTGCTGTATTTGAGAATAATCTTCGGGAAGAAAATTTACGTCTATTAAAGAAACTTCGCTTGCAGGAAATGTCGGGGAAAATTAAGACTAAGAATCCTAATCAATGGCCATTTAAATAAATAAAAATCTGTCGGTCTAGGGTGTTCACACTTCCTATTTTACCAGCAGATTTTCAATTTCCTTATTCAGTCCAAAGCCAGAACCAAACCACTTCCCCTGAAGCATCCCTTCCCTATCAATCAATATGGTTGATGGGGTTCCTCGTAGCTGATAATTTTCAAAAGTCTCAGCGGTAAATTTCTTATTTTTAAAGTAAGTCAATACCTGTTCAGTTATTTTTTTTTGAGTAACCTCAGGCATTTTTGAAAACTTTGGAAAATCTCTTTCAATCATTTTTTTTGCAGCATCACTGGCACCGGCAGGATTAGCTGGAATAACATTGTCCCAGGCAATAGGGAATGGGATAGTATAAGAAAGATGGTTGTTTTCAAGCATCCCCTGATTTCCCAAGGCGTATAAAGTTTCACCAACCACTTCGCCACGGCTTAACAGTTTCTTTAAATTAACGAGATTGTTTATTTGAAAGTCTTCAAATGCTGTTGCTAATCCCCAAAATACTATCGAATCGCGGGAAAACTTTTCATATGATTCAATAATTTCCGGAAAACCCGCACTGAAGCATCCCGGGCAATTAACTTGAAAAACCTTTATAACTATTATTTTTCCTCTTTCCCTGCTGATATTAGATGGTTCGCCCTGGACCCATTCTCCAATGTTTAAATCAGGTGCTAATTCACTAATTTGAGGCATGAGCTGAATCATCATTGATGTTCTTGATTAGACGTTTAAGCAACGGCTTTATTTTTTCTGGGGGATTACTACTTAAAGCTTCATCAAGTAAGTAAAGAGCACGACTTTTTTCTCCCTTTAGATTATGAATAACCCCAAGCATGGCATAGGAATTAAAGCGCTTGTCTCCCATTTCAAAGTCATCAATAATTTTTTGAAAATGCATTTTTGCTTTGTCGTACTTTTTTAGTCTATAAAATGAAGAGCCTAATCCAAAGTGGATATTATCTTCCAAAAATTTAGGTGGATTTTGTAACATAAGCTTTTTGAATTTTTTAATGCTTTTTGTATAATCCCCATCACTAAAGGCTTTCATTGCAGTATTATAATCTGCACTTGAAAATATAATAGGAGGTTTTATTTCAGAAAGCTTTTTCAACATTTCCTTTTGAGCTTCATATTTAACACGAGTTTCTTGTAAGTCTGCGCGCATTTTTTTATTACGTTCTAATTCATTATTAATTTGATTCGAGAAATCTCTATCTGTTTTGCGGATATTTGCATCTGTTTTTCGAGTCAAATCATCCATGGTAGACTCTTGTTGAACTATAGAGGCATGATTAATGAAAAGTCTTTCAATTTCCCCAGTGAGATTATCCAGGTATTGTTGATTTTCCCTTCTTCGAGCAAGCGTTTCCTCATCAGGGGGTTCCCAGACATGCATTTCTGACGGGTTCGCTGACCAGTTGGAAGGAGCTGATGGAAGGTAACCCCCACAACCCGACAAAAAATAGAAGGAAATAAATAAAAATACTAAAAGAAAAATACTTTTCATATCGCCGCAAAGTTATATAATTTATAATAAAGCTAACTTAAGTTTAGACAAAATCTCCTTAATTTTCAACTCTTTACGCAAATGAAAGATTACTACTCAGTTCTTGGATTAAAAAAGGGCGTTTCTGATGATGAGATCAAAAAATCTTATCGGAAGCTAGCCATGAAGTACCATCCAGATCGTAATGAAGGCGACTCTAATGCAGAAAGTAAATTTAAAGATATTAGTGAAGCCTATGCAGTGCTTAGCGACAAAAAAAAGCGCAGAGAGTACGATCAGTTTGGATCAGAAGGCTTTCACCAGAAGTTTTCACAAGAAGATATTTTCCGAGACTTTGACATTAATGAAATCTTAAAAGGATTTGGCTTTGGGACGGGTTCAGGGAACCCTTTTCAGGGAGGTTTTTCGGAAGGCGGTTTCGATAACCCTTTTCAGCGTCAGCACCGCCCGGACCCTACTCCCCCTCCCTTATTAAAAGAACTTTCTATTGGTTTCGAAGAGGCTGCCTTAGGAGCACAAAGAAATATTTCCATTTCTCGGAATGGAACGATTGAAGAAACAAGTATTAAAATTCCTGCAGGAATCACCGATGCAAAAATACTGCGGCTAAAAGGAAAAGGCCATTTGACTCCTAACGGCAAAAAACAGGGAGATTTGCATTTAAAAATCCGTGTACTCCCCCATCCCCTTTTTAGAAGAGAATCTCAAAATATAGTGATCGATACGGAAATCAAATTAACAGATGCCATTTTAGGCACCACCATCGAAGTTCAAACATTAAATGGAATTAAAGGAGTCAAAATCCCATCTGGAACACAAAATAATGCTAAATTAAGATTAAAAGGTGTTGGCATCACATCTCCGTCAGGAACGCAAGGGGACCAGCTAGTTAATATAAAAATTGTAATCCCTAAAAATTTGACGGAAGAACAAAAGAAACATATTCAATTTCTAAAAGATACTGGCCTTTAACTTGGCAATAGTAGTTTCATAAATTTATTAATTGGATCCCTCAAAAATTAGTTAATCATAATTCTGTAAACTTTTTAGTGGAGTTAAAGTGGCCAAGGTATTTTTTAAAACAGATAATATTGCACATGAAGTTGATGATGGCACACCCCTCATTGACTTTTGTGACGAGACAGATATTTCTCTTTCTTTTGGATGCACCGAAGGAACCTGTGGAGTATGTGAAGTAACTGTGCTTGAAGGGAAGGAAAATCTTTCTCGTATCACCGATGAAGAAAAGGATTATTTATTGGAAGAGGACCTTGAAGATGGTATGCGTCTCGGCTGCCAAGTCAAAATACGGAAAGGAGATGTGACCCTCAAATGGAAAAAGGTTAAAGGATAAGCTTACAACCCACTCTCTTTAATATCCTCCTCAACCTTTTTCATCATCCATTCCTTAATTTCATCTTCAAGCTTTTTCTCGTCGTCGGTTGGGTTTTCAGGACAAGCTTGGCTAGCTAAATCAGCAAAGCTCATCGCTTCTTCAGCTGGGCCGGATTTTTGATAAATTAGAGACATTTTCCATAGCGATTGCGCTTCAAAAAATCTCTCAGCGTTTTTACGCCCAATGGATTTTGCGTGACGAAAACAAATCAAGGCTTTTTCGTCATTATCTAATTGCCAGTAAACATCCCCCAAACTGTTCAGCAAGCTATACTCAATTCTAAAATGGGTACCTTTGCGGATTTTTGGCCAACCTTTTTCATAATGCTCAACGGCTTTATCAAATTCTTTGAGCTGCTGATAAAAATCACCCATTTTTTTGAAAATAACCCCCTGATTTGCTTTGTCATCCAATTTTTTAGCCAGTGTGAGAGCCGCTTCAAGATCCTCTATTCCTTTTTTTAATTTGCCCATTTTTCTATGGGTATTAGCCATATTTTCCATGACACCCATTTCACGAACACGGTCATTGCACTGTCGTGCCACGGCTTTAGCTTCTTTGAATTGAGTAATCCCAGTAGTAAATTTTTTCATTTTGGTATTGACCAGACCGATATCTTCAAAGTTTTTTGCTACTTGCTTTTTATTATTCGTTTTTTGGGCAATTTCCAGGGCTTTTTTAAAAGTTAACTCCGCCTGTTCCAACTCATTAGATTTATAGTAAGCCTGACCTAAATAATCTAATGTTTCCATTTCCTTTTTCTTATTTCCTTCAAGTTTTACAAACTCCAAAACTTTTTCAAAACACTCACAGGCTCTTTCAAATTCATATGTCTCAAGGCTAGCCTGACCTAGCAGATTCATTGCATCTTTTTCATCTTTGCTATGCCCCAATTGTTTGGCAAGGTTTTGAGCATCTTCTAAATATTCGGCGGCTCTTTCAAAATTGCCCAAATCAATCAACTGCATACCCAATGTTAGGAGGTTGTTTTTTTCCGACTCTATATTTTCAGACTCGCGAGATGCTGTCAGTGCTGACTCGTTCCATTGAATGCATTCCTCAGGAGGGTGACGCATTGGCATCAATACTCTTGCCTGGGTACAATAGTCGCCGCATAGTTTTGCTACCGTGGCATCTTCTGTACTTTTGTTTGCAGACCAGGCTTGACCTGCTTGAATATTATCCCAATTTAGATCAAACATATTCAATGCGCACTCTGCTGCTTCCTCATCCTGCTCATAAAGTTCATTTGCCTCGGTTAAAACCCCAAAATAGTAGGCAGCCAGGTTTCTATGAGTGAGAATTTTTTCTGAGGGCCGTAGTTCTTTTGATACCAGTTTCCGAATGACTTCATGAAAATAATAAATTTGATTGAGTGGGTCATAATTTATTAGTTTCAATCCAACCAGTCTTTTTAAATGTTCATTTTCCCTGTCGCCACAGATATTCTCTTCCGCTTTTTCATCAAAAGAACCTGCAAACAATGCCAGTTTTCGAAGCACGGTTGCTGTTTCCTTTTTTAATTCTCTGTTTACTATATTAAAAATTGGCTGCACATCCCGATCAATTATTTCAATATCCTTTTTTTCCTCTTTTAAAAATTCGTCCCCTTCGGGTTTCAATAACCTGCGCTCATCACGAAGATTATTTATGATGTTGTTTAACGGAAAGTCAGGATTTGAATTGATAAAAGAACCGGCAATAGAAATAGCCAGCGGTGAATTTCCACAAAGTTCTACGATTTCCCCTGCATCCTGTTTTGCATTAGGGGCAAGATAAAACAGCAGTAACTCCCCTTCATCTTGATGTAATTCTTTTACTTGTCGGCTGAAGGAACCGGGGGGAGCAATTTTTGTTTCTGATGTCGCAATCATCCTCCCAGATTTGGGTGGCATCAGTTGCTTAATTTGACTTAGCTTTTTTACATTTTCAAGAACGATCAAAATTCTTTTCCCGCGAAATGAAGCGCCATACTGTTCTGAAAGCTCTAAAGGATCTGAAGGAATAGCTTCTGTTGGATTAAAAGCCCGGATGACATAACCCATTGCCTTACTGACAGGCAAAGGCTTTTCCCCTTCACCTTGGAGATCAATATAAAACTGGGCATCAGGAAATTTAGGAGCCAATTGATGAGCCAATTCCAGGGCCAATGCTGTTTTCCCAACAGCTTTTTTCCCATAAATGCATATGGGCCCACTCGAACTTTTACCACTCACTTCGTGTAAAAAATCTTTTCTTCCAAAAAATGCTTCCAGCTTTTCTGGTAATTGCTTGGTGGATAAAGCCGGAAAACTTTTGGAGTTAATCATTGATAATTGATTCAACAGACTGGATCCTCCTGCGGAGGAATCAGAACTATTTGCTGGACCTCGAGAAGCTGTTGATTCTGCGCCTGTGGAATTTGAGGAAGGGGCTTCCTTATGATTAGTTTGGCCTTTGCCTTCGGAGCCTGAAAGAATAAACTTGAGACCCAAAACAACAATCACCAATATAATTATGACAAGGGATATATCCATAAGGACTTTTGGAAAACAAAAGTTTTATAAAATGCCCAAAAATTCACACTCTTGGGATGAAAAATTGATTCTAATTATTTTACTCTGTAATTTTGTTCATTATCCCATTTTTATCTGAAAATTCAATGTTTTCAGCATTAATTTGTCTCCCACATTTGGGGGGATTTTTGTCAAGGTAAAATAAGACTATTGTGTTTTTCCATTAGAATAACCTTAATAAAGATATTGATCTATAAAGGCACCCCCACCTTGACAAAATTGGAATCTCTGTTAAGATAATTAGGTTATTAAACTCTTTTAAACAGTCCTGTGAGGCTGTAAAGGGATAAAATGAAATTTTCTCCAAATCTACCTTCTTATTGCCTTTACACGGGTTTAAGAGGGTTTTTTTTTGACCAGCAATCCTACCTCCCAAGGTCAAATTGAGTAACATCCTGTTAAATGATAATGATATTACGCGAGCAATAACTAGAATTTCCCATGAAATTCTGGAGCGGAATAAAGGTGCTGAAAATATCGCATTGATCGGCATTCGTACCCGTGGGGTCACTCTTTCCAACCGCCTTCAACAAAAAATTAATGCCATAGAAAATACCCAGGTAGAAATTGGTGCTTTAGATATTACGCTTTACAGAGATGACTTGGGCGCTGGAATCCAAAAACCAGAACTAAAGAAAACCGAAATCGGATTTGCTTTGGAAGGAAAGCATGTGATTCTTTGCGATGATGTTTTGTTCACAGGGCGAACCATTCGTGCTGCTATCGATGCTCTTATGGACTTTGGTAGGCCCGCTTCCGTACAATTAGCCGTTTTAATCGATCGAGGCCACCGTGAATTACCAATAAGACCGGATTATGTTGGAAAAAATATTCCCACTCCAAAATCCAAGAGAGTGCAGGTGCTTTTGAAAGAAATTGATGACGAGGATAAAGTCATCATTCAGGAGCATGCAAAGTGACTCAGACAGCTACACTTTCTCAGCGAAATATTATAACTATGGAAAGCCTTACCGCTGATGATATAGAAATAATCCTCGACGCGGCCGATTCTTTTAAAGAGATTTCTACTCGAGCAATTAAAAAAGTCCCCACTCTTAGAGGGCGAACGATAATCAATTTATTTTTCGAGGCAAGCACCCGCACTCGCACCTCATTCGAAATTGCAGGAAAGCGGTTGAGTGCAGATGTGATCAATATCTCCGGTGCTGCAAGTAGCACAGTTAAGGGCGAAAGCCTTATTGACACTGCAAGAAATCTGGAAGCAATGAATCCTGATATTCTTGTAATTCGGCATAATTGTTCTGGGGCTCCAGCCCTTATTTCTCAATTTGTAAATAGTCCTGTCATAAATGCGGGTGATGGCGCACATGAGCATCCCAGCCAATCCTTACTCGATCTATTAACAATTCGTGAACACAAAGGAACTTTAAAGGGATTAAAAGTCGCTATTGTTGGAGATATTACTCATAGTCGGGTGGCTAGATCCAATATTCGTGCAATGCAAACCATGGGAATGAAGGTTAACGTTGTAGCGCCCCCTACCCTCATTCCCGTGGGCCTCGAAAATCTTGGTGTCGAGGTTTGTTATGATCTTGGAAAAGGAATAAAAGATGCGGATGTTATTATGGTTCTTCGTATTCAACTTGAACGACAAAACCAAGGCCTGCTATCTAGCTTAAGAGAGTATTCAAATTATTTTTGTCTCACTGAAAACCATCTTGCAAATGTCAGCAAAGACACCTTGATCATTCATCCCGGCCCGGTCAATAGAGGTATAGAGATTGCCTTAGATGTCATGGAAGGACCTCGTTCATTGATTTTGAATCAAGTTACCAACGGAGTCGCTATTAGGATGGCCCTTTTTTATTTGCTGTTAGGAGAGAGTGATGCGAACTCTAATTAAAAATGGTCATCTCATCGACCCTGCCAATAAAATAAATGGAGATTTCGATTTACTCATTAGTGATGGAAAAATTGAAGCAGTAGAGCCTAAAGGAAAATTAAACAATATTTCAGATGCTGAAATAATTGATGCCGCAGATGCTATTGTTGCTCCTGGATTCTGTGATATGCATGTCCATTTCAGGGAGCCCGGTCACGAATATAAAGAAACTATCGAAACGGGAAGTCATTCTGCCGCCGCCGGAGGGTTCACCACTGTCGCAGTGATGCCCAACACTTCTCCGGTTAACGACAATAGATCCATAACCGAGCTTATATTATCTCAGGCAAAACAAACTGCAATCGTCAATATTTTACCCATTGGCGCCATCACTAAAGGACTACAAGGGGAAACCCTTTCGGACATGGGCGAGCTTAAAGAGGCTGGGTGTATCGGTTATTCCGATGATGGTAGACCGGTGAGTGACAGTGAAATCATGAGACGTGCCTTGGAGTACAGCAAAATGTTTGACCTGCCCTGCATCCAACACAGTGAAGTGCTTGAGTTGACTCGAGGGGGAAGTATGAATGAAGGGATTGTCTCCACCGAACTTGGACTTAAAGGCATGCCCACAGAAGCTGAAGACATCATGGTTCACAGAGATATATGTCTTTTACCAAAAACGGGTGGCAGACTTCATGTTGCACATATCAGTAGCGGAGGTTCAGTTGATCTGGTCAGACAAGCGAAAGCAAAAGGATTGCCTGTTACCTGTGAAGTTGCACCGCATCATTTCACACTGACACATGATGCATGCAGAGGTTATGATACTAATGCAAAAATGAGTCCACCCCTTAGAACAGATTCTGATTTAGAAATGATCAAAGAGGGTATGAGAGATGGCACCATTGATATCATAGCAACAGACCATGCGCCACATGACTTGGTTGACAAACAAGTCGAGTTCAGCAAGGCTTGCTTTGGTATTGTTGGCTTGGAAACAGCTCTTCCACTAACTTTAAAAATGGTCGATGAAAATGTCATTTCACTGGAAAGAGCAATCGACATGTTAACCAATAAACCCAATATGATTTTTGGAATTAATAAGGGCACATTGGGAATTGGAAAGGATGCCGATATTACTTTGTTTGATGAAAAAAAGGAATATTCTATCGACCCAAGTAAATTTAGATCCCGCAGTAAAAACTCTCCTTACAAAGATTGGAAAGTGAGAGGAAAAGTGCTTCGTACTCTTGTACATGGAAAAACCGTTTTTAACTGCCAATAACCCATATTTTATCTTCCCAGAATTAATATAAATATATGAAAGCCCTTTTAGCGCTTGCCGATGGAAAGATATATGAAGGCGAGCATTTTGGATCAGAAGGTGAAGTTGAAGCTGAAATAGTTTTTAATACCAGCATGTCCGGTTACCAGGAAATTATCACAGATCCTTCCTATTGTGGACAAATGGTAGTTATGACCTATCCTTTAATAGGAAACTATGGTGTAAATCCTGAGGATTTCGAATCAGACCGTCCCTATTTGTCAGGCTTTATAATAAAAGAATTGAGTAGGGTTCAAAGCAATTGGCGATCACGGGGGAGTTTGGAAGATTTCCTGTTGGAGAATAAGGTGTTTGGCATTCAAGGAATTGATACACGTGCATTAACTCGCCGCATTCGTGAAAAAGGTGCTCAACAAGCCATTTTATCGACAGACGTTTCTAATCCTCAAAAGCTTATTGAAAAAGCTCGCAAATCCCCAGGTTTGATAGGTAAGGATTTAGTTAAAGATGTAACCTGCAAAAAACCTTATGACTGGAATGAAAGTGAGTGGATAATTCAAAATGGCAAAACGAATTTGGCAGAAGTCAAAGATCGTCCCTTTAATGTATTGGTCTATGATTATGGAGTGAAGAGAAATATTTTGCGGAAATTGACTCAATCGGGTTGCAAAGTAAAAGTGGTTCCTGCAAATACACCTGCAGATGAAATTCTTGCCACGAATCCCGATGGAATATTTCTTTCAAATGGCCCCGGAGACCCGGCTGCAGTCCCTTATGCCATCGAGAATGTTAAAACTTTACTGGGAAAGGCACCGATTTTTGGGATTTGCTTAGGGCACCAGATCCTAAGCCTGGCATTAAATGGCAGTACTTATAAATTGAGGTTTGGACACCATGGTGGTAACCAACCCGTCCTATATGCAAATTCTGGAAAAGTTGAAATCACATCTCAGAATCATGGTTTTGCGGTAAAGGACAATTCATTAATGAAAGATGTAGATATTACCTCATTAAATCTGAATGATAATACGGTAGAAGGGATTCAACATAAAAAATGGCCGATTTTTTCAGTCCAATATCATCCTGAAGCATCCCCTGGCCCCCATGACTCGGATCATTTGTTTGATAAATTTGTAAGCCTCATGAAAGCAGGAAACAATGCTCAATGAAATTTTAGAGCAGTTATTTGAGTTCGCCGCAAAAGCGATTCCCTCCGAACAGATTCTTGCAGCTAAAAAATCTTATCAAAAGGAAACCGGGGAAATTTATGAAGATGACAAATCTTATAATTCGAGAATGGCACTATTTTTAGAATGGTACTTATTCGATAATTACATCGAGGAATCATCTAAAACAGTACTTGAAGTTCTAATCGAAGAAAATGCGGAAGCATGGAGCACCGATAGGCTGCAAATTTACAAGGGCATTAATGAAAGTGTTCAAGCTTTGTTTCTTGTAAAAAAGGTCAAAGATGAAATGGTGAAAGTTTTAAATCTGTTTACCGATGAAATTTATTTGGTACAGGACAAAGATTCGCGCTTAATCTTCAGGAAAAATGATATTTTCCAAGGTCGTATTATTTTTTTTCAAGAGCAATTTAATTTTACAGGCAATTTTTGTTTCCATCCTGAGAAAACCCACAAATTTATTAAACCTGAAATAAAAACTATTGCCAAAACTCAAATCCAACACAAAAAAGATCTCGCTAAAATTGAAAAAACCCTATTAAAGGCAAATAAAAAATTAATGGACAAAGAAGTACATATTGAAAAGTTAAATGAAAAAATTAAAAACTGCGATTCAGAAAATAAAATTGCAAAGTTCAATAAAAAGCTATCACTATTAATTGAAGAAAAAGAAAGTCAAATTAAAACTATTCAGGGATTAGAAAGTGAAATATTTATTATTAAAAACGATAAGATTAAAATTGAAGGAAGCAAGCAAATTAACGCTTTAATAAATAAATTTGCCTACATGAATTTAAAGTGGGAACGTTCTCGCCAAATAGATATCTCCGATATATATAAAAATTAATGCCTAAACGAACTGACATAAAAAAAATACTTCTAATTGGACCCGGACCCATCATTATCGGTCAGGCTTGTGAATTCGACTATTCAGGAACTCAAGCATGTAAATCATTAAAAGAAGAAGGGTATGAAGTCATTCTGGTGAATAGCAATCCCGCTACCATAATGACAGACCCCGAATTCGCTGATCGCACCTATATTGAGCCAGTCACACCCGAAGTTGTCGAGAAAATTATTTGTAGAGACAGGCCGGATGCCCTCCTGCCTACGATGGGTGGACAAACCGCTTTAAACACTGCCCTTGCTGTTGCGGAAAAAGGTGTTTTGGAAAAATATAATGTCGAATTAATTGGGGCAAAGGTCGAATCTATTAAAAAAGCAGAAGACAGGAATCTGTTTAAAGAGGCGATGATTCGAATAGGACAAAAAGTCCCCCCCAGCGGCCAAGCAATAACTTTGGACGAGGCCTGGGGTGTTGTTAAGGAAACGGGATTTCCAGCAATTATTCGGCCTTCATTCACCCTCGGAGGAACGGGAGGCAGTATTGCTTATAACAAAGAAGAATTTGTTCCCCTCGTTGAACACGCCTTTGCCTCAAGCCCTATTCATCAGATTCTTATCGAAAAGTCGCTTTTGGGATGGAAAGAATATGAACTGGAAGTGATGCGCGATCTCAATGACAATGTTGTTATCATTTGCTCAATTGAAAATTTTGATCCAATGGGGGTTCATACAGGCGACAGTATTACAGTCGCGCCTGCTCAAACTCTTTCCGATAAAGAATATCAAATCATGCGAAACGCAGCGATTGATATTATTAGGGAAATTGGTGTGGATACAGGCGGCTCAAACATTCAGTTTGCCACCGATCCAAAAACTGGAGATATGATTGTAATAGAAATGAATCCTCGTGTTTCCCGTAGTTCGGCCTTAGCATCCAAGGCGACTGGATTCCCTATTGCCAAAATCGCGGCCAAATTAGCTATTGGGTATTCTCTGAATGAAATCCAAAATGATATTACCCGGGTAACTCCAGCCTCTTTTGAACCCACTCTTGATTATTGCGTTGTAAAAATCCCTCGATTTACCTTTGAAAAATTTCAGCAAACAGAACCTGTCCTCACCACACAAATGAAATCTGTTGGAGAGGTAATGTCTATAGGCCGGACATTTAAAGAAGCATTGCAGAAATCCATTCGGTCCATGGAAATTGGTAATTATGGTTTTGAAGAAAATTTTCGTTTTAAATTAAACAACGTGGGCTTATCAGATGAAATGCAAAGGGAGAAGCTTATTGCAGCACTAACTATTCCTTTTTCTGACCGGCTTTGGCATGTTGCAGCTGCTTTGCGCCGCGGTATTTCAATTCAGGAAATTTATCAGCTTACCGGAATGGACCCTTGGTTTCTTGATAATTTAGGAAAACTGTTGGAATTGGAAACAGAACTAAAAAGTTTTGACTCTCTGGATTCTTTAGAAAAACCATTCTTATTAAAAGTAAAACAATATGGCTTTTCAGATAAATATTTAGCAGAAATTCTACATTGTTCTGAAAAAGAAATACGTGAAAAGCGTTTTAACTCGGGTATATTTCCCGTCTACAAAAGAGTCGATACATGCGGCGCTGAGTTTGAAGCATTTACGCCCTACCTTTATTCTACCTATGAAGAGGAATGTGAGGCTAACCCTACGGCGAAGAAAAAAATAATGATACTGGGGGGTGGGCCTAATCGAATTGGTCAAGGAATTGAGTTTGATTATTGTTGTGTACATGCCTCATTTGCTCTTAAGGAAGATGGATTTGAAACCATTATGGTCAACTGCAACCCAGAAACGGTGAGCACTGATTATGATACTTCGGACAGGCTTTACTTTGAACCTGTTACGTTGGAAGATGTTTTGCATATTATACGCGTGGAAAAACCAACGGGAATTATAGTTCAACTTGGAGGACAAACCCCACTAAAACTGGCGTTATCTCTTTTAGAAGCAGGTGCGCCCATTATCGGAACAAGCCCTGCCGACATTGACAGAGCTGAGAATAGAGAACTATTCAAAAATGTTTTAGATAAACTTGGCCTCAAGCAACCTGTAAACGGTACTGCCACTTCCTACAGTGAAGCTAAGGATATTGCAGCTAATATTGGTTATCCAGTTGTTGTCCGACCCTCCTATGTGTTGGGAGGACGCGCTATGGAAATTGTGTACAACCAAGATCGTCTTGAACATTATATGCAGCATGCGGTCAAAGCATCTCCTGAGCATCCTGTTTTAATAGATGATTTTCTTGAAGATGCAACAGAAATTGATGTAGATGCAATATCAGACGGTAATGAGGTAGTTATTGGTGGAGTAATGGAGCATATTGAAGAAGCGGGCATTCATTCTGGCGATAGCGCTTGTTCATTTCCGACATTTTCACTTCCGCCTGAAACTATTGTTGAAATAAAAAATCAAACTTGTGCCCTCGCAAAAGAGCTCAATGTAATTGGTCTGATCAATATCCAGTTTGCTGTACAGAATGGAGAAGTTTTCATCATCGAGGTAAACCCTCGAGCTTCCCGCACCGTTCCTTTTGTCAGTAAAGCAATTGGTGTTCCTCTCGCAAAGATTGCCGCTCGTGTTATGGCGGGTAAGAGTTTAAAAGAAATCGGCTTCACGAAGGAGATTATACCTGCTCACATCTCGGTAAAAGAATCGGTTTTTCCATTCAATAAATTTACAGATGTAGATGTTCTGCTTGGTCCGGAAATGAAATCCACAGGAGAAGTGATGGGAATTGATAAAACTTTCGGCCGAGCATTTGCAAAGTCGCAGCTAGCAACGGGAATTAAACTTCCAATTCAAGGAACTGCTTTTATAAGTGTTAAGGACTCAGACAAACCTAAATCTGTGAAAATTGCCCAAGGATTGCAGGAATTGGGTTATCAAATTCTGGCAACAAGAGGAACTGTAGACCACCTAAAAAAGAATGGAGTTGATGTAGGATTGATTAACAAAGTTAAAGACGGCTCGCCTCATTGTGTTGAAGCAATTGAATCAGGGGAGATTGACCTTGTTATAAACACAACATTTGGCGAACAAGCCATCGAAGACTCGTTTTCTTTAAGAAGGAGCTCCTTGAACCAAAATTTACCGTATTGCACCACGATTGCTGGCGCATCTGCTCTATTGGGTGGACTAAAGGCAATAAAAGAAGAGGATTTAGGTATTACTGCAATACAGGAATATAATACTTAATTAATTTAAGGTAGCGCTTTTGCACCATTAAAGTCCCACCATGGAATTTTTTCTTCGTGCTTAGAGGTTTTATATCCCGACCTAAAACTTTGGGTAATACCATCAATTTTTTTAGCAGATCGGACTAAGTTTCCAGGCAAGAAATTTTTCCCAACAATAGCCACGGCTTTCGAATAGCCAAGCATACTTTCCATTATCTGAATAACTCCCATTTTCTCATAAATATCCCCCAAGTCGTTTTCGGTAAAAGGATCTTCCAATCCTAAACCTAGAGAAAATACCCGGAATTTATCCCCAATTTCAACTCCATTTTGCCTGCCAATATTTATTAGAATATCATCATTTTTTATTGCAATAATTTCCCCTTCAAGAACGGAAGTGGAAAGAGTTCCTTCAATATAGTTAGTCATTTCTTTTGTCAAAAATGAGAGAGCCAAACTCATTGAACTAGACTCGTGATTGAGCAATTCAGTTTGATTAAGATCAATGTCCTCAGAATATGGGCGTTTACCCGAATTTGAAAATGCTCTGAAGTTTTGCTCATGAACTACCCTTCCCGTTTTATTTTGAACAAGCTGTAACCTTACTTCCAATTCTGCATTTTCTTTAGCTATTATTCCCTTTTTAACCATGCTTGTCATGGGAGTGCGAATACTACCCGGATTAAACTTAACTATCTGTCCATTTATTTTAAACAGAGATGCACGTGAACAAACAAGTAGTATTGATGAAGTAATGCAAAGAG
>CAZECX010000058.1:0-20646 GCA_964510965.1 uncultured Nitrospina sp.
TCAAAATAACCGTTATAGATGTAAAGGGCAAGAACATTCGCCTGGGCATCGATGCCCCTCGTGAAACAAAAATTTACCGGGAAGAGGTTTTTCTCCGAATTAAAGAGGAAAATAAATCTGCAGCTTCTTCCCAGCAATTTGATCTTGGCAAAGTTTCTCAATTGATGAAGGACAAAATAAAAAAATGAAGTTTGAAACCAGTCGCTTCGGCGCCCTAGATATTTCTGAAAAAGATATCATCAAATTTCCGGAAGGTTTATATGGATTTGAAAAGGAAACAGAGTTTACTTTGCTCCCTTTCAACCCTAATGTCGAAAGCCCGATGGAATGGATGCAGTCACTGAAATCATCGCATCTGGCTTTTGTCGTCACTGACCCTTATTTATACTTACCGGACTACAAGTTAAAACTTTCTGAAGAAGATAAAAACCGTGTGGAGTTGGCAGGTGATGATCCATTTTTGACGCGTGCTATTGTGACTATACCGGAAAATTATTCAGAAATGACAGCAAACCTCATCGCTCCTCTGATAATTAATAAAGATAAAGGGGTTGCTAAACAATTCGTGCTTACCAATATGGACTACGACACCCGACACTATCTCTTGCCTGAAGAAATGCGCAACGCTCCCGCTTCAGTTCACTAGCCCAGCCCTCCGCTACTTGTGATATCTTTACTTTAGTAGTTCCTCCCCGACGTAATACTTTATAATTATTGAGATGGAAACCAACGATACCATAGCGGCTTTGGCCACACCTCCTGGAGAAGGTGGGATAAGCGTGATTCGAATCAGTGGAGAAAATGCTCTCTCTATTGGCACTGGCTTGTTCCATTCTACGTCTGATATTTCGAACAACGTACCCCCTGTTCAAAAAGTTTTGTTTGGCGAGATCCGCGATCCAGAATCGGGCCGGGTGGTCGATGAAGTTCTTTTTACCTGGTTTAAAAAACCCAATAGTTATACCGGAGAACATGTAGTTGAAATTAGTGGTCACGGTGGCTCTCTGGTATCAGCCACATTATTGGAGTTAGTCTTGAGGCAGGGCGCAAGGTTGGCAGAAGCTGGCGAATTCACTCGTCGCGCTTTCATCCATGGCCGCCTTGATCTGACCCAAGCCGAAGCCGTAGCCGACCTCATAGATGCTGCATCGAATAAAGCATTAAATACGGCTGTCTCGCAACTCAAGGGAGGGCTTTCCCGGAGGATCAACAAATTATTTGAGCAATTGTTAGCAGTGCAGGCGCAGTTGGAAGCGGCCATTGATTTTTCTGAAGAAGGGTTAACCTTCCAATCCCGTGAAACAACGGGTCAGCAAATCGAAGAAGTAAAAATTGAAATTCTAGATCTAGTTAGTTCTTTTCGCCAAGGCAAAATAATTCGCGAAGGCATGCGGGTAACTCTGGTTGGCAAGCCTAATGTTGGGAAATCCAGCTTGCTCAACGCGCTTATGCAGGAAGACCGAGCCATTGTCACAGATATTCCCGGAACAACCCGGGATACCCTGGAAGAACGAATACGGATAAAAGACATTTATATTGTTATCATCGATTCGGCAGGTTTGCGTGATAATCCCGAAATTGTTGAAGAAGAAGGTATTCAAAGAACACGTAATGCCTTAGCACAATCAGATCTTTCACTGGTAGTGTTTGATCCATCCCAGCCTCTCGATGGCAATGATGAATTGCTGATAAGCGAAGTGGGTGATAAGCCTAGATGTGTCCTGCTGAACAAATCCGACCTTGAACAGGATTGGAGGAAGGAAAAAATTAACGAATTCCTTAATGGAGAGACGCCGATTTCGCTTTCCGCAAAAACCGGAACCGGACTGCAAGAATTAAAAGAAATTATCTATGAATTTGCGGTAAAAGGCGAGCGGGCAGGAGAATCCGTCGTCATTACCCGTGAACGCCACCGCGACCATTTACAGCAGGCTGCAACAGCTTTGGATACTGCCACTAAAAACATGAGCTCCGGTTATTCTGAAGAGCTCATTGCTGTTGACGTTACTCTGGCAATGGAGCACATGGGTTCGATTTTAGGAAAAACATTTGCAGAAGATTTGCTCGATAAAATTTTTGGTAAATTCTGCATCGGCAAATAGCCGTCATCCTCGGCGGTTCATAGGTCAGGTTTATAGGGGATCCTTCCCAGATCAATCCGGCTGAGGTGTCAACCATTCGCTGCATTGAATGGATATTCCTCAGTGGGTTGGATAGTTTTTTCGGAAAAAACTTCGATCAACCCAACCAGTTCATTAGAATTGACTATTGGAAACCCGAAGCCTGACATTAAACCTGCCTTTAATGCAAATGGGGATCGAGGAAAATTGCTGTCCTTAACTACGTTATGAATCCAGTGAGATTCCCCATTTTTCCATATGCGCCCGGGGAGGCCTTTCCCCTTTTCAAAAAATATCTCGTAGGATTTTTCAACAAATTCCTTAAACCGTTCCTTATTTTCTGAAGAATGCCAGGATTCATAGCATTGTAGAATTTGTTTATCTTTGTCTAATACCCAACAGAAAGTAATATCCCAACCCATGAATTCACAAATGGTTTGCAAAACTTTCGGGCAGACTTTTTCCAGATCATCAGATGTGGAAAAAATTTTGGTTATATTGTGTAGTAAATCCCGACGAGCCTCGGCTTCTTTTCTTTCACTGATGTCGCGTATTGTTACAACAAAAAAGCGTTTAGTGCCCAGATTAATAGGGTTGGCAGCAATTTCTATGGGAAATAAAAAACCATCTTTCCGCAAGGCTGTTAATTCCCGTAGAACTCCCATAAAGTCAGAGTTTCTGTTTTGCAAATAGCTTTTTAAGTAGTTGTCGTATTCGCTTCTATTAGGTTCTGGCATTAATAAGGAAATATTCTTACCTATTACCTCATTGGCTTGAAAATCAAACAAGGATTCAGCGGCGGGATTGAAAGTCTGAACAATGCCGGTTTTATCAATAACTATAACTCCCTCCACAGTGGAGTTGACTACAGCTTCGGGGGATACCGTATTCCTATAAAATGGTTCTTCAGGCATTTGTGTTTCTCTGTTCGAAATGGGTCAACGCATATGCTTTTTATTCAGGAGGCTATTTATAAATATTAGAATAGTAAATAAGGTGTTTAAAACCAAATATATTTATTAGCTATATCGATGTAATATTGGATAACCATTGATTTCTCGTCATTTATTTTGAATTCCATTTATCGATTTACTTTCACGGCCAGTGACTTTTTGGGCGAAGGAGGATAATATGGGTACCCAAATTTTCCCTTTATTCATTTTTTGACTATATTGGCATTTGTTTCAGGTTTTGAAATTTTTTGAGAATTGTTATGTCTGATGAAATGAAAAAACCAAGGCACTGGATTTTAGAAAACAAAACACTTTTTATAGTTCAAGGGTTTTTAGCAGCATTAATTTTTATTGCTGATTTGAAAATGGAACTGGGTGTTGCAGCTGGGGTTCCTTATATCTGTCTTGTTCTCGTTGCCCTTTGGTCGAAAAAGAAACGTCTTATTTGGATCGCTGCGGTATTGGCAACTGTTTTGACTCTTATCGGGTACTGGTTTTCACCCGTGGGTGGGGAACCCTGGAAAGTACTAACAAATCGGTTACTGGCTCTTTTTGCCATATGGGTGGCTGCCTTCATTGGTTATTTATTCAAAAAAAATGAAATAGCATTGCAACAAATCAATGAAAAATTAGAGGCTCAGGTTGAGACACGAACCCATCAGCTTAAATCGACAAATGAATATCTAAAGCTGGAAATCCAGGAAAACATAAAAACAAGAGAAAAACTTGAACAACTAAACACGCAAAACTCGACCATATTGAAAACGGCTGGAGTAGGTATTTATGGATTAGATATAAATGGGAAAACCACCTTTTGCAATCCATCGGGTGCTGCAATGGTCGGATTTGAAGTGGATGAGATGGTTGGAAAAAAGCAACACGACCTTATCCATCATACCCACTTAGATGGTACTCATTATTCTAAAGAGGATTGTTTAATTTATGCGTCCTTACTTAACGGGGCTTCATACAGGAACAATGAAGAAGTTTTTTGGAAGAAAGATGGAACTTCTTTTCCGGTCGAATATATCAGTTCTCCGGTTTTTGAAGGAAGGAATATTGTTGGTGCGGTGGTTACTTTCAAGGACATCAGCCAGCAAAGGCATCTGGCTCAAGAAAAAGATAACCTGCTAATTGATCTTCAAAGAATAAACGATGAATTGAAAAGTTTTGCACATATCGTATCCCATGATTTAAAAGAGCCATTACGAGGAATTTCATACAACGCAAAATGGTTGTTGGAGGATTACGGTGGCAAACTGGGAAAGGAAGGTGAGAAACTCATCGATTTGTTAATCCAGAACACTCAAAGGATGCATAATTTGATAAACGGAATATTGAAGTTTTCTGAATTGGGAGAAATGGGTGCAAACCAAATAATATTGAAGCCTGATGTCGTGGCTGAAACAGTGGTTAAATATTTAACAAGAGAGCAAGGGATAAAAATCGAAATTCAAAAACCTATGCCAAAAGTGACATATAACAACCTCCAGCTTGAGCAAATTTTTCAGAATTTAATTGGCAATGCAATCCAACATTTAGGGAAGCCGGAAGGCGAAATTGTGGTATCCTGCTCCGGCCAAAATAAATTTTGGTGTTTTCAGATTAGGGATAATGGAATAGGAATTGAAAGCAGACATTTTGATAGAATATTCGGAATATTCCAAAGCCTGGATCGAAATAACTCTCCAGAGTCTACCGGTATTGGGTTGACCTTGGTAAAAAAGATTGTAGAGCAAAACGGGGGTAGGGTGTGGGTGGAATCGGAAGTCAATAAATTCACCTGCTTTAAGTTCACAGTTCCAAAGTCAACACAATGAGGGGAGCGTTATGATGCGCAATGGAAGTCCGATGCTGATTGTCGAAGATAATGAAACCGATGTCATGTGCATAATGCGGGCATTTGAGAAAAACGGAGTGACTAAACCTATTGTCACCGCAGCAAATGGCGAAGAAGCGCTGGCCTATTTAAACGGTGACGCTTCTAACGAATCTGGTTCAGGCGTTCGAACCCCAAACCTTATTCTTTTGGATTTGAATATGCCCATTATGAATGGTTTTGAATTTCTCGATGCCATTAAGAGGGATGATCGGTTCCGAGCTATCCCCGTTATCGTTCTTACAAGTTCAACCTCTAAGGTAGATATGAACGATAGTTACAAAAACAGCGTTGCCGGATACATTGAAAAGCCTCTGGATCCGGAAGAATATTCTGAAATAATTAAAATCCTCGATCAATATTGGACGCTGAACTATTTACCAACGCTTAATTGACTGGGAAGAATTTTGTGCGATCTTTAAAGTTCCTCCTTGCAGAAAATAACCCAACAGATCAGGTTGCCATACAAAGGCTTTTCAAAATCCAGGAATGGGATTATGAATTGGATGTTGCGGGTTCTTACCGTCAGGCCCTGGCCTTATTGAGCAAATCCTCCTACGATATTGTATTACTGGACCAAAACCTTGGTGATGGTACTGGCCTCGAACTTGTTTCTAAAATTACTGACACCCCCATTATTTTTATTTCGGGAAGTAGCACCGAACTTATAATTGTTCAAGCTATGAAAGAAGGTGCTTATGATTTTCTTGTTAAGGATCCTCAGCAAAATTACCTGAGCTTGCTCCCCTCTACCATTGAAAAAGTAATTAATAGAAAATTAGCTGAAGATAAGGTGAAAAAATATCTTGCTGAACTGGAAAGAAGTAATGAGGAGCTACGGAATTTTGCCTTTGTAGCCTCGCATGACTTGAATGAGCCACTACGAAAAATTATCGGATTTGGAAACCGTCTAAAAAGTAAGGCTGAGAATCTAGACCCGGATATAAGTATTTATGCGTTAAAAATGAAGGAGTCCGCAATAAGAATGCAAAATATGATCCAGGAACTTTTACAATATTCTCTGGTTTCTGCCAAGGGGGACCCCTTCCGTTCCATTGATCTCAATAAAGTTGTTAAGGAAGTTTTGGATGATCTGGAGATTGCTATTCGAAATTCCAAGGGTATTGTGCAAGCAGAATCCTTGCCAACGGTAGAGGCCGATCCTACTCAAATGCGACAGCTGTTCCAGAACTTGATCAGTAACGCTATCAAATTTAAAAAGAAAGAGGAGGCTCCCAAAATTGAATTAGTCGCAAAGCCATGTAAAAAAGATTTATGGGATATTTTTGTAAAAGATAATGGAATTGGCTTCGACTCTCAGCACAGTAGTAGCATCTTCCAACCTTTTTTTCGATTACATGGCCGAAGCCAATACGAAGGCAGCGGCATAGGTTTGGCAATTTGTAAAAAAATTGTTGATCGCCACCACGGAATAATAAAAGCTACCAGCTCAAAAGATGATGGGTCGACTTTTCAAGTGACGCTTCCCGTAAAACAAGTCTCCTGACCACTTTTTCTCTCCTTTTAGCATGTAATGTGTTTTAGAATAATTCATGCAAGAAAATTACCCAAGAAAAAATAGCCTGCTTTGCTTTGGTCTGGGGTTCACTGCTCAAGCTTTGGCAAATAGAATGCCCGCTGATTCGTGGAATGTTTCGGGCACCAGTCGGGAATCGGATGAAAAAGAAGTTTTGAGAAACTCACCTGTACTCCCGTTCGACGGAACCCATGTGACAAAGGAAATTTGTGAGGCCCTCTCCCAAGCAACCCATTTATTGATTTCGATTCCACCACAACCATCTGGTGATGTAGTATTAAAGAATTTTGGTTCTCAGATCGCAGAATGTAAAAATCTAAAATGGATAGGTTATATTTCCTCGACGGGAGTTTATGGCGATACTCAAGGCGAATGGGTTGACGAGTCTTCACCACTTAAGCCGGTTACCGAACTCAATGTGCGACGTGTAGAAACGGAAAACAACTGGCTAAACCTGGCACGACAGAATGGCTGCCCGGTTATGGTGTTTCGGTGTGTTGCCATCTATGGGCCTGGTAGAAACCTTCTTATTTCTGTACAAAAAGGTCGAGCCCGGCGCATTGAAAAACCGGGTCTGGTTTTTTCTCGTATCCATGTAGAAGATTTAGCGCGAACCCTGGAAGCTTCCATCAATAATCCCCAACCAGGGGAAATATATAATGTAAGTGATGACCTTCCATCTCCGCCCTCAGAAGCGGTCGGATATGCCTGTAAGCTTTTGAACGTTGAGCCCCCTCCATTAATTTCTTTTGAATCTGCAGAATTATCTGAAATAGCGCGTGGTTTTTATCAAACCTGCAAGCGGGTCGGTAATAAGAAAATAAAAGAAGAGTTGGGAGTAAAACTCAAGTACCCCGACTATCGAAGTGGATTGGACGCGATTTTTCAAACCATGTAGGATGCCGATCCTTTGGCAGGGAATTAGACAAAACGGGAAAACAAAGGTTTATGTTCAAGTTATTTACCATTGTTTTTCATTATCGCCACCCGCGCTAGCAGGTTACAGGCCGGTGGGGTAGTGCAAAAACTCGCTGTCGATATCGAATTTTTCTTTGAGATGTTTGCCAATCGATTTCACCCCACCCGTTTCTGTGCCGTAGTGACCGGCAAAAATTAGAATGCAATTCCCTTCGGTAGCTTCATGGAAATGGTGGTTGGCACCTTCGCCCGTGATGTAACAATCGAGTCCTTCCTGAATTGCTTGCTTGACGATGTCTGCGGCACCTCCGGTGACCAGCCCGACGGTTTTTACTTCTCCCTGTCCGATTACTTTTACTTGAGAGCCAAGTTTCTGTTCCAGAACTTTGCCAAGGTTTTCTGCTGAGGTTGCAGAGATCGAACCTTTGAACCCAATTTTTATGCCATCATATTCTCCAAAAGGTTCAAGGTTTTCCAGCCCGATCAAATCGGCAAGTGCCCGGTTGTTGCCATAAGCTGGATGCAGGTCCAAGGGGATATGCGCGGAGTACAGCCCGAGGTTTGCCTGTATCATTGCTGAAAGCTTTTCGTAATGTTGACCGCGAATCGGTTGCAGTCCCGACCAAAACACGCCATGATGTACAAACATCATTTGGCATTGCTTTTCTACAGCGAGATCAATCGTGGCCTGGCATAAATCGACAGCTAGTCCAATTTTTTTTATTTCACCACGATTTTGGATTTGTAATCCATTGAGCGCTTGCGGTGCATCGCGAATAGAATTTATTTCTAGAAGGTTGTCGAGATAGTGGCTGAGCTGTAGAATGTCCATGTTTGAAAGTATAACTTTTTACGGACGGCAGAGGCAATAGTGGTCAATTTTATTTTGCGAAATATCTGGCAGCGAATCATCCTGCTAATATTTATTTCTATTATTTCACATGCGATCGTTCATTTGGCGCCCGGCGAGCCAGCTCTTGTAGACCCCTCTAATCCCCGTATGAAACCGGAAGACATCGAGCGCATTCGTGCGGCTTTCCATTTGGATGAACCCCTGCATATCCAGTATGTCTACTGGGTAAAAGATCTGTTTACTGGCGAGTTGAAATCGTTCAAAGACAATCAACCGGTCATGGGGAAAATTTGGGAAAGGTTCCTCAATTCTCTTCCACTATTTATAATTGCGACTTTTATAACCTGGTGCTTGGCGTTTCCGATAGGCATTCGAGCGGCGGTTTTCCGTGATTCAAGCTTTGATAGATCCAGCACTTTTATTTCCTATGCCCTGATTTCTATTCCCGGATTTTTCCTTTCCTATCTGGTTATTATTTTTATGGTGAAAACCTTCAATGTTCCTGTTTTAGGAATGCGGACTTTTGGATTAGAAGGCGCATCGTTTTTATTCCAATCGATGGACCGTATATGGCATTTGACTATTCCTGCGCTGATGTCCGCGATTGCGGGCACGGCGGTTTTATCGCGATATGTCCGATCACAAATGTCGGAAGTTATTCATCAGGACTATATGCGTACTGCTCGTGCAAAAGGATTACCCGAAGATCAGGTCATTTACAAACATGGATTGCGTAACGCATTATTGCCTTTCATAACGATGTTTGGTTTGACCATTCCGGGTCTCATTGGTGGCTCCGTAATTTTTGAACAGATTTTTTCCTGGCCGGGAATGGGAAGACTTGGCTATGAAGCTATATTGGCCAGAGATTTTCCCATCATTTTGACACTCAACTTCATGACAGCCGTTCTAGTTTTGGTGGGAACGTTGGTGTCTGACATTCTTTATGCCGTGGTCGACCCACGAATAAAATTCTAGTGGTGCGAGTATGAGCGAATTGATGACAACTCTGGAAACAGATGCTTTGCCGCCCTCAAAAGGGATTTTTCAAGAGCGCTGGGATATTCTTAAACGAAACCGAATGGCCTATGCCAGCTTTTGGTTTCTCATGTCATTATTAGCATTGGCATTTTTAGGAAAATTGCTGACTCGTTACATTGTTTTATTTGATCCCAAAATAGTACGTCTTTCAGAAAAGTTTTTGCCACCCCTGACAGCATTCACAAGCACGATAACTCCAAAGGAAGATGCGCCAATGTTTGGTGTTTATCTGTTTGGTACCGATGAGTTGGGGCGCGATGTTTTTGCACGTATGCTGGAAGGGACCTCGGTATCCTTGAGTGTGGGATTTGTTGCAGTAGGTATTATGCTAACGGTTGGAATATTTTTTGGCGGCATTGCAGGATATTATGGTCGAATGAAGGTAGGGTTTGTTACGGTTGATACGATCATCATGCGGTTTGTCGACATTATGCTTTGTTTCCCCACGTTCTTTTTAATTCTTACCGTCGTGGCTTTACTACCCCCCAGCATATACAACATCATGATCGTGATTGGATTGACCAGTTGGATGGGCACAGCCCGTTTTGTGCGGGCCGAGTTTTTGTCTCTTCGCGACCAGGATTTTGTTGCCGCAGCACGTAGTCAGGCCATTCCCGAATGGCGGATTATTTTTATTCATATGGTTCCCAACGCCATCGCTCCGGTGCTTGTCTCCGCAACGCTGGGCGTGGCTTCGGCAATTCTTACCGAATCGGCCTTAAGCTTTCTAGGGTTTGGTGTGCAGCCTCCCGATGCGACCTGGGGCAATATTTTATCGGACGGAAAAAACTTTCTGTTTGATGCGCCCTGGCTGACATTCATTCCAGGTTTTACAATTCTTTTGGTCGTGCTTGCATTTAATTTGTGTGGCGAAGGCTTGCGTGAAGCATTTAATCCAAAACTCAAAACATCAACTTGATTTCAAATTAAAATCACTCTCTGTTTATCTCCTCGCTCAGGGGTGTGAGTGTATGGAAAATTCGATAGAGAACTGGAAGGACGAATAAGGTGAGAACCGTTGATGAAATAATTCCACCAATTACCACAGTTGCTAATGGACGTTGCACTTCGGCTCCCGTTCCTGTTGCCATCGCCATAGGAATGAACCCTAAGGAGGCAACCAGGGCCGTCATTAGCACAGGCCGTAAGCGGGTTAGCGACCCTTGTAGAATCGCATTTTCTAAACCCATTCCCTTTTCCCGTAACTCGTTTATAAAGGAAATCATTACCAGGCCGTTCAATACGGCAATTCCTGAAAGGGCGATGAAACCGACCGCAGCAGAAATCGACAATGGAATTCCTCGAATCCATAAAGAAAATAATCCTCCGGTTAGTGCAAGTGGAATCCCTGAAAAAACAAGCAGCGAGTTTTTAACGCTTTCCAATGCGGCGAACAGCAGGAGAAATATTAGTAAAAGAGCGAGTGGAACTACCATTTGCAGTCGTTTCGTTGCCGAAATCAAATGCTCAAACTGTCCCCCCCATTCAATCCAATAACCAGGATCCATGCCAACCTTTCCTTCGATAGTTGCTTGAGCTTCCTTCATAAATGATCCCAGATCACGATTTCTGATGTTTGCTGTTACAACAATCCTGCGTTTCCCATTTTCTCGACTGATTTGATTGGGGCCCGCTATGATTGAAAATTGAGCCAATGACGCTAGTGGCAAATAGTCCAGGTTTTTATTATGTTCGTTCAACTTTGCGGGCGAGAGAAGTTTTTGCGGTTTAGAAAAACTTTTTGGAAGAGCTATGGGGATTCTCTTTAAGCGTTCAATATCTGTCCTGATATTTTCGGGCAGTCTCACCAAAATTTCAAAGCTCCTGTCTTGCTCATAAACTTTGCCTGCACTCTTTCCACCTATGGCAATGGCTATGACTTCTTGAACATCAGTGACATTAATTCCCAACCGTGCCATGTGATCTCTATTCAATTCAATATTCAACAAGGGCAATCCAGATATCTGTTCGACAGTTACATCGGAGGCGCCAGAAATTTTTGAAAGAACTTCCTCAACTTGTTTACCTTTTGCGAGGAGAGTTTCCAAATCATTGCCAAAAATTTTTACGGCTATGTCGCTTCGGACTCCTGCAATCAATTCGTTGAATCGCATTTCAATGGGCTGGACTATCTCATATTTATTACCAGGGACTTGTTCCAGTTTTTTTTCTAATTCATGAATTAGGTCGGATTTGGAACGATTAGGATCGGGCCATTCGGAACGGGGTTTCATCATTACAAATACATCGGCTACACTGGGTGGCATGGGGTCGGTGGCAATGTCTGCAGTACCGATTTTGGAGAACACATATTTGATCTCTGATATTTCTTTGATTTTACTCTCCAGCGTGTCCTGCATGGATACAGCTTGGGTGAGGCTTGTTCCTGGAACACGCAAAGCATGAAGGGCGATATCCCCCTCATCCAATGTTGGGATGAACTCACTTCCAATGCGATTTGCCAATAAAAGACTTAAAATGACAAGGATTGCTGCAAAGGTAATCACCGTAGGCCGATTGTTCAGTGAAATATTTAATAACGGTTCGTATAAATTTTTAGCCCAATTTAGAATTGGATTTTCTTTTTCTGAAATTTTTCCCGAAGAGAACTGGGCGACCATCGCAGGGATGAATGTGATCGATAAAATCATGGCACCAGTTAATGCGGCTAAAATGGTAAACGCCATCGGCTGAAACATTTTTCCTTCTATACCCGTGAGTGCAAGAATCGGTAAATAGACAATCATTATAATAAGAACCCCAAATATGCTGGGGCGGGAAACCTCTTTTGTTGCATGTCGAACAATTTCGAAACGTTGCGAACGTGAAAGAATGGCACCGCCGTTCTTTTGTTCCTCCGCCAGCCTTCGTGTGCAGTTTTCAACAATAATCACAGCGCCATCCACAATGATTCCAAAATCGATAGCTCCAAGGCTGAGGAGATTACCGCTAATACGGTTACCAACCATGCCGGTAACCGCAAACAACATGGAAAGAGGAATGACGAGTGCGGTGATGATTGCCGCTCGGATATTTCCAAGAAGAAGAAAAAGAACAACAATGACCAGTAAGGCTCCCTCGAGAAGATTTTTTCTAACTGTGTCAAGGGTCGCGTTGACCAAATTGGTTCGATCGTAAACAGTTTTAGCGATCATTCCTTCGGGAAGCGTTTGGTTGATTTCTTTTAACTTTTTGGAAACTCTTAATGAAACGGTGCGACTGTTTTCACCTTTAAGCATGAAAACGGTTCCCAATACTACTTCTTTCCCATCCTGGGTGGCTGCACCAGTGCGTAATTCCTTTCCAAGACTAACTTCAGCAATATCTTTAATATAAATAGGAATCCCTAGGTGAGAACCGACGACTATCTTTTTAATATCATCAATTCCTTCCACTTGGCCGGGAGTTCGAATAAGATATTGCTGGCCGTTGCGTTCGATATAGCCTGCCCCCATATTGGCGTTATTTTTCATCAGGGCTTCCATTACGCTTCTAAAAGTGATTCCATAAGCCATTAATTTATCCGGGAAAGGAGCCACTTGATATTGTTTGGTATAGCCTCCCAGACTATTGACCTCTGCAACCCCCTTTACATTGCGCAACTGTGGGCGAATGATCCAGTCTTGAGCCGTTCTCAATTCGGTAGAAGAGTAAGTTTTAGATTTCTTAACATTTTCATCTTGATCCACCGTCCACATAAAAATTTCACCGAGACCCGTTGCAACAGGCCCCATGACAGGTTCCAGTCCAGTAGGGAGATTGTTTTTCATTTCCTGGAGACGGATGTTGATCAGTTGCCGTGCAAAATATATATCGGTGCCATCTTCAAAAACCACGGTGACTTGAGATAATCCGTACCTGGAAATGGACCGGGTGTAAGAGAGTTTTGGAATTCCAGAAAGGGCGGTTTCAATGGGAAACGTAATTCGTTTTTCCACTTCGAGTGGTGTGAAACTGGGAGCTTCGGTGTTGATTTGAACTTGAACATTGGTGATATCGGGAACCGCATCAATAGGCAGTATATTGAAATTGTAGGCTCCGAACACGGCCATAACGAGGACTCCCAGCATTACAAATGCCCTTTGCTTAATGGAGAACTTTAATATTCCGTCGAGCATGAAAAAGTCCTTTGCTTAATGGTCATGAGTTGCGGAAGATTTTTCAATTTCTGCTTTTACAGTGAAACTATTTTGATCTACAAAATATTCACCTTTTTTCAATCCGCTCAGCACTTCCGTCCAGTTACCATCGCTTTTTCCTAATTCCAGCGGGCGGGCTTCAAAGAAATTTCCGTACTTTACAAACACAACCGACCAGTTGCGGATGGTTTGAATAGCTCTTGTCGGGACGGCAATGGGAACGGTTCGTTCATAAAGAGTTATTTCTAATGTGACAAAAGTTCCCGGTCGCCACTTTGATTTTTGATTCGGTATGACTACCCGTCCCGTTACCGTTCGGCTGGTTTCGTCAATGATAGAATCCAGATAGGTCAATTTTCCTTTGGACTTGAGTTCAAGATCTTTATCGTGGACTGTGACGCTTTGTCCCAGTTTGATTGAATTTAGATCTCTGGCGGGAATAGCAATGTTTACCCAGACCTCCGATAAATCTGCGAGAAGAAAAACATCGTCATCACTTTTTACAGCTTCCCCCGTGGTCAGATGTTTTTGAATGATTATTCCCTTTATGGGTGATTTTAATTCGTACCTGCTGAAATCCTGTTCATCCTGATTAGATAGGGTTTCAATTTCTTCATCAACCAAACCCAATGTAAAAAGTTTTTGTCTCGCGGTTTGAAGGTTTAGTGTTTCTAAATCGAGATTTCTTTTTTTCTGGCGAACAGCCCATTTGCCGTCATAATCTATCTTTTCTCTCAGGGCCATATATTTAGCTTCTGAACTTTTTAAATTTTCTTCTGCCTGAAGAAATTCTGACTTTGAAGAAATTCCTTTTCCGAACAGACTTTTCTCGCGGTGGAAAACCGATCTTGCCAATTTCATTTTTGCATATGCTGGAATTAGTAATTCGCGGCTTTTCCCAATTTGCAGGTCTTTGAGTTTCTGATAGACATTTTCTAATTCCAGTTCCTTTTGCAAAAGGTCGAGCATCTGGTTTGTGTTTTGAAAAAGGAGGGTCTCACGGTCGAGATCGGATTGGGTTAAACTCGCTTGCTGGATTGTAGACAGAAAGTTTATTTTTGCATCTGCAAGTTCACGGCTTTCAATGATAGCCAGAATATCTCCAGGAAAAACGCGGTCTCCTAAATCCTTTAATGTTTTTTTCACTACCCCGTCCAGCCTGGGTACAATATGAACAACCTTTTTTTCATTTAGAGCAATTTCGCCTGGTAAAGTGATTTGATTTTTAAGTTTTCCAGGGCCCGCTTTCTTAATTGTTATGTTCGAATTTTTGATAGCTACATCGGGTAGCTCTACCCTGGCTTCAATTTGCTGGAATTGCCATTCGTAATTTTGTTCTTTCCATTGCGCGCGGACTTCAACGTTGAAAGAATGGGGTTCGACCACAGATTTGTCTCCCAGAAGGTATTTCCCCATGGGTCTGAATTGAATGGTATCGACCCTGTCCAGTCTGTGTAATTTAATGGTAAGTTTCGTCTTGTTTAGAGGAACCGGTTTTCCTGAAACATCTGTTACATAAACTCTAAATTCAGGGGGGATACCTTTTTCAAAAATTTTAACCTCCAGCCGTAAATCTTTTTTGGAAAATAGCCAGCCTCCATGCGGTCCTCTTGGAATAGAACCGGTTTCTGATTCGGGGTTTATAGACTCTAGGGTAGATTTATTATCGCTGGAACTTTGTTCTAAATTTTGTGCAGTGCTTAATATATATTTGCCTGCATAAATCCCTACAGCCATAAGAAAAATTATAGGGAGAAGAAATTTTATTTTCATGAGCCTTCTCCTTTTGGTTGAATGAGGGACGGGTTTAATGACGCTAGAGGTTCGCCAATGAGTCTTTCGAGGTTTGCCACCGCCAGGTGATATTGAGCAAGAGACTCCAGGAAAAATTTCTTGGTTTGAAAATAAGTTTTTTGGCTGTCCAATACATCTAATAAGTTAAACTTCCCAAAGCGGTACCCTTCCTGAATTCCCTGAAAAGCTTTTTGGGATCCTGGGAGGATTTGATTTTTGATGGTTGTGACCTGGTTGCGGAAAAAGACTAGAGCGTTATATGCCTCTAAAAAGTTTTTTTCTGTGGATGCTTCTCTTTCCCTTTTTTCGGATTCGGCTTTTCCCAGTTTATGACGGGCTTCTTCAATAGCTCCTTGATTGCGATTAAAAAATTGCAAGGGGATGGATATTCCAAATACTACAGAATTGTCATCTGTAGGTTCATATCGTCTAAAACCTCCCTGAAGGTTTACATCGGGAATGCTTTTGGAGAGTTCGCTGTCGAGTATTGCTTGCCGCTGCTCCAACTCAGTGGCCCATCGCGCTAAATCGGGATTATTCGCCAATCGGTTTTTTAAGTTTTCCAGTGAGGGGATCTCGGAAATTTGATTTAGATTGCCTATAGCAGATTCGAATAGTGGATTCGCGGTTCCCCATGTAATAGATAGATTTCCTCGTGCCACTTTTAATTCACGTTTTGCATTTTCCAATTCGATTTTTAAGGAAGAAAGATTTAATTCAGATTTGATTTTTTCAAGAGCTGCCACTTTACCTGCTTTGATTCTTTCGTTGACCGTATTTAGAAATTTTTCACTTAGTTGTATAAGGTCATTTGTTAGCTCTATGCTTTGCTGGGCTTTCAAAAGCAATGCGTAGGATTTGGCTACTTGGGTCAATACATTCATACGCTTGGTTTCATAGTCCCAGTCAGCTAGTTTCTTTGAGAGATTGCTTGAATGTATCCTTGCAGCTCTTTTTCCACCTAATTCAATCAACTGACTTAGTTGAATAGTGGTTTGCGATTGGTCGTATCGATTGAATCCATTGAATCCTCCTGTCCCTGTGCCATCTTCTAAAAAAATATTCAGTTCTGGATTGGGCAATAGGCTGGATTGCAGGGCGTGAGCTTCTTTTGCCCTTTTCTCAAAAGAAAAGGCTTGAAGCTGCGGGTTATGCATTAAAGCCAGGGCCACCGCGTCTTTAAGAGTGATAGATTTTTGCGGTGCATTTTTATTTTGGACGATGGGCTCCGCATAAATGGGGTGGGGTATAAAAACCCAACCCATCATGACGAGTCCAATGAAAAAATTCTTCATTACAGCTTCCTCAATCAATTTTAAAAACCAGCCAGCAATGCTGAAATGCACGAACGGAATATTTGCCAAAGGCAAACCTCCAGAGGTCAATCAGTTTTGTTGGCGATGTTTGTGATGAAATTAAATAAGAAAAGCAGGAGGGGAACGTGCAAGAAATATTTTGGGTGGCCCCGAGATAATTTGAGAAAATTTATCGGGAATAAAAAAAGATGAAGAATCTAAATTAGTGATTGGGGAATAACCAAGTGTTCCCGCATTTTTGACAACCGATGTCCCTTTTACTAGTTTTGGTTTGTGGAGATTGAGGTTTTTAGTATCGTCAAAAGGGTCTGAGTGATGATGTTCACCGTCATTATCAGAGTGGCGATGTCCTTCACTCGGTGAATCTTCATGATGGATGAAATGAGTCAGCGTTTCCAGTTCATGAGAATGAAAATGACCCTGATGATGATGAGGGGTCAATTCTGCATCGTGCGTGTGAGTGTTGTCCGGATGATAATGGATAAATGGTAGAAAAAAGAATTGGAATCCGCAAAGGAAGACCAATGCAAACATTAATCCATATTTTTTTTTGTAAAATGAAATCATTGGCTCACAGGCATCAATATAAAGCTATACATTCATTATATTATCGGAAGATATCCTTAAATTATAAACGAATTAAGGGAGTTCAGGCAATATTTTGTGGTCTTAAAAGCAATTTGAGCTAAACTCCGATATCGAATCTTGTTTTTCAGGAATTTGAAAGTGTTTTTATCCCTACATGGCAAGGCCCATAAATACGTGGATCTGGGCTTTTGTTTTCACAAAAACGTACAGACTTATAGCATCAAGGGCACCTTGTGATTTTTGTTGAGAAGATAAATAAACAGTTTGGCTCGAAGATCATTTTCCGGGATGTGAGTTTTCATTTGCGTCCCAAGGAAAAGGTTGGCCTGATTGGTGAAAATGGCACTGGCAAAACCACTTTGTTTAAAGTCATCATTGGGAGGGAATCTGTGGATTCCGGGCAAGTGACTTTAAGGAAGGGCTTACGCTACGGCCTGCTCGAGCAGGATCAGGAAGGGGGCAAAGAATCAGTGCTGGAGAGAGTGGTGCTGGGTGACCCTTACTTTTTGCAAGTGAAAAAAGAAATGGAAAAACTGGAAGCCGATCAAAAATTCCAGGATCGGTACGGTGAGTTGCAGCATGAGTTTGAGCGGCTGGGGGGGTATGATCGCGAAGCACGGGCTAAAATTATTTTACAAGGATTGGGTTTCAAGCCGGGGCAGTGGGAAAAATCACTGGACCAACTTTCCGGGGGATGGCGCATGCGAGTGGAACTTTCGCGAATCTTGCTTCAGCGTCCCGATGTGTTGCTTCTTGATGAACCTTCAAACCACCTCGATTTGCAGTCGGTGATTTGGCTGGAATCCTTTCTACAATCCTATGAGGGCAGCGTCCTCTTAATATCCCATGATAGAAAATTTCTAAATACACTCACTACGCGTATCTTTGAATTGGATCGTGCAACGTTGACGGTCTATTCTGGAAATTATGATGCCTATGAAAAACTAAAGGAAGATCAACGAGCTCAACTCGAGTCACAGGCGGCAAATCAGAGCCGGCGCATTGCTGAAGTGGAACGATTTATAGAAAGGTTCCGCGCCAAAAATACAAAAGCGACGCAAGTGCAAAGCCGAATCAAAATGCTGGATAAAATGGAACGGGTTCAAACTTCTGAAAGCAGTAAGGCAATTCATTTTCGGTTTCCACAACCCGTGAGAACGGGACGAAATGTTCTGGAGATGGAGAAAGTGGCCAAGTGTTACGGTGCTTTGAAAGTGTATGAGAATTTTTCGGTGACTCTTGAAAGAGGATGCAAAGTAGCTTTGGCAGGTGAAAATGGAGCGGGAAAATCAACACTGCTTAAAATGATGGCAGGTGTGCTCCAGCCTGATAGCGGGGAAGTTAGACAAGGTGTTAAAGTGTCCCGATCTTATTTCGCACAGCATCAGGGAGAATCGCTAAATTTTAGTCATACCGTTTTAGAATCGTTGCAGGAGTCGGCTCCTGGACTTTTGCGGACCCAACAAAGAAATATTCTCGGTGCATTTTTGTTTTCAGGAGATGATGTGGAGAAAAAAGTTTCGGTGTTGTCTGGAGGAGAAAAATCGCGATTGGCTTTGGCCCGAATGCTTTGTGGTAATGCTGTATCAAGGGCTTCTTTACCAACGGATGCAGAGGCTTCTGCGCCACCTTCCTGCATTTTACTGGATGAGCCGACCAATCATCTAGATATTCGTTCTCGTGAGCACCTTGCCGCTGTTTTGGCAGATTATGAAGGAAGCTTAGTGATCATTTCTCATGACCGGTTTTTTCTCGATGGTTTCGTAAATAAAGTTTGGGAGGTCGCCAATGGAAAAGTGCGTGAATACGACGGAAACTATAGCGAATATGAAGATGCCAAGTTAAAAGAAAATCCAATAGAAGAAAAGGTGCTCGCAAAAGGTAACGAAAAAATTGCACCCGCCAGCTCATCATTGGAAAAGGAAAGAAAGAGGAAAGAAGCGGAAGAGCGCAACTTGCGCTACAAACAATTAAAACCGTTAGAGGTTCGGTTGGGAAAAGTGGAGAATCGCCTGGAAGTTTTGATGTCGGAAAATCAACAGCTACAATCTGCCCTTGCTGATTCGGGAATTTATGAAGCGGACCAAAAAAATCGCCTAATGAAAACTATGGAACAGCAGCGAATAATTAAAGAGGAAGAACAAAATTTAATGAAAGAATGGGATGAGCTGACCCAATCAATTGAAGAAGTCCAAAAAGCTTAATCCTCAGAAAAAAATAATAGCCCTTTTGATCTAAGCCAGCGTTGCTCATTGTAATTTTTACATAAGAAAAATAGTTTTTTATTTAATGCGCTAATTTCTTTCTGGCATTGAATCAACTCATTCAAGGCATCCTTTTCGGATTCATAAGACGAGCGAATGGTTCTCTTTTGTTTTTTTAATTGGAAATTTTGTTGGTAAGTATCGAGGTATTCCATTTCGATTTCTTACAATTATTAAATAGTGATTAGCAAATCCTTTATAGGTAGAATAACATATATAGAAAAGAACAGTAAATGTTTTTTATTTGATCGTAAGCATTTGTTTATATAGGTTTTCAATAATTTAACCTTCAGTGAGATTTATATGGAGTGGACAGTTTTTCTGCTCAGTGGGCTGATTATTTTGGCTGGAATGGTGGTGCTCCATATTTTATGGGGCGCCCTGGCATCCTCTATTGCCGTGGACCATTCGTCGTATTTTGAATTTTGCTGACTTAAAACCGGGAGAAACTCTTTGCGATCTGGGTTGCGGTGAGGGTCGGGTTTTGACCACCGCTGCAAAAAAATATTCCGTTGAAGGGATTGGTGTTTAAATAGATCCGATCAAAGTCGGACTGGCTCGGTTGCTGGCGAAGTGGAGGGGCGTTTGGAAGTTTTAATGTCAGAAAACTAACTCCTTCAGTCTGCCCTTGCTGATTCAGGAATTTATGAGGTGGACCAAAAAGTTCGCCTAATGAAAACTATGAAACAGCAGCGAATTCTTAAAGAGGAAGAACAAAAATAAATGAAAGAATGGGATGAACTGACTCTATCGATTGAGCAAGTCCAAAAAACTTAAATCTTAGGAAAAGTTACTTTCCCTCTGGATTTAAGCCAATGCAGTTCCCTGTCATTTTTACATAAGGAAAATAGTTTATTTTTTAATTCATTTAATTCTTTCCGGCACTCAATCCAATCCATAATGGTATCGTGTAAGGTTCCCTGACCCGGGAGATTGGTACTGTTTTTTTTCTCGTGTTGTGCTTTTTGTGGGTATGTGCTGAGGAGATTCATTTTGGTTGCTCCTTTTGGTTGCACTAGTTGTTTATATTGATAATATCATAAAAAGAAAAAAACTGTAAATGTTTTTTATTAGATCTAACCTTTTGTTTATTTAGACTTATAGACATTTTATTTGGTTGAATTTTTTATGGATTGGACTTTTTTCCTGCTCAGTGGGCTGATTATTTTGGCTGGTATGGTGGTGCTTCCCATATTTTATGGGGCGCCCTGGCATCCTCTATTGCCGTGGACCATTCGTCGTAT
>CAZECX010000059.1:0-20197 GCA_964510965.1 uncultured Nitrospina sp.
GGGATGCCATCAAGCTTGTGCGTAAGGAAATTGACGGGAAAATTCCTCTCATCGGGTTTGCAGGTGCCCCTTTCACTTTATGCAGTTATATGATTGAAGGTGGCAAGTCGCGCGATTTTACTACTACTAAATTGATGATGTATGAATCCACCGAGGTCTGGAACCTTTTGATGGATAAGGTATGTACGATGCTTGTGGACTATCTCAAAATGCAGGTGAATGCAGGGGCACAAGCTCTTCAAATATTTGACAGCTGGGTAGGCTGTCTCAGTCCCCATGATTATCAAAAATATATCTTGCCGCATTTAAAAAGGGTTTTTGATGGCCTTAAAGATTTTGGAGTTCCCATTATTAATTTTAGTACGGGTACCTCCACAATGCTCGGCCTGGTGCAACAAGCCGGTGGCGATGTAGTCAGTTTTGACTGGCGTATTGAAATTGATGAGGCACGTAAAATCCTGGGCGCCAATCAAGCTGTGCAAGGCAACCTCGACCCGGTTACGCTTTTTGCACCTCTCCCGGTAATTCGTGAAAGGGTTCATGATATTCTTCGCCGCGCTGGACCAAACGGCTATATTTTTAATTTAGGTCACGGCATCTTACAGCATACCCCGGTGGATCATGTCAAAGCCGTGGCCGAGATGGTTCACGAATTTAAGTATGAATAATTCTGCACCTCGAACCGGTATATTTCTTATGGCGCACGGAGCGCCGGAATCAACCGATGATATCCCTGAGTATTTAAAAAAAATCCGTGGTGGTACAGAATCGACCCCTGAAACGATTCAGATCATCCGTGACAGATATGAGCAGATTGGCGGCAGTTCCCCTTTAAGGGAAATAACCGCCGAACTAGCCGATCGGTTAGAAAAATTCCTCAATCAGCAGGGGCCGCAATTTAAAGTTTATGTAGGGATGCGAAACTGGAGTCCTTATATTCGCGATGAAGTTAAGCGGATGAAGGAGGATGGTATTGAAAAAGTAATTGCTCTCTGTCTTGCTCCTCAATTTAGCTCTTGGAGCACCAAGCTTTACTTCAATGCTCTTAAGGAGGGTCTAAAAAGTTGCGGTGGTGAAAATATAGATCTTCATTTTATAGGTACTTGGGCCAACCATCCTCTATTGATCGATGTATTTGCTGAGAAGTATCAAGACGCTCTGAAAAAACTAGACTCCGAAAAGCCCGAATCCATTTATACCATATTCACAGCCCACAGTATTCCTTCGGAGTCATTGGAATTTGGCGATCCTTACGATGAAGAGTTCAATAAAACGGTGCAGCTGTTGGTGGACCGTGTAAAACCTAATCACTGGTACCAGGCTTACCAAAGTCAAGGCATGATACCTGTTCCCTGGTTGGGGCCAACGGTTGAATCAGTATTAGACAAGATTTCCCGGATAGGTTCTAAATCGGTATTGATTGTTCCGGTGGGTTTCGTTTGTGATCATGTGGAAATTCTTTTTGACATCGATATAGAATTTAAAAAATATGCGGAAGATAGGAAACTTAAACTTTATAGAACAGAATCTTTAAATTTTTCCCCGACATATGTTGAAGCTTTAGCTTCAATAGCATGGGAAGCAATGATTTAATATTAAGTAAGCCAAGCTTCCCCAATGTTCCTTCCTGGTAAATTATGAATCTGGAATCGTTAAATCCTCAGCAACATCAAGCCGTTTGCCATGGCGAGGGCCCCTCAATGGTAGTGGCCGGGGCTGGATCGGGGAAAACGCGTGTTATCACTTACCGAATTGCACATTTGATCCGTGAACGAGGAGTTGATCCTGAGGGCGTTTTAGCCATCACCTTCACCAATAAGGCGGCGGGTGAAATGAAAGAACGCATTCGCAGTATGCTGGGCCAAGGGGAAGGCTCTCCCTGGGTTAGCACCTTCCATTCCTTCTGCTTAAGGATGCTGAGAAAACATATAACGGAGTTGGGTTTTTCCAATGACTTCGCGGTTTATGATGCCCAAGATCAGTTGACTCTGGTGAAACAGTGTATGAAAGCAGCTCAAATCAACACCGATGCATTCCCGGCCAAATCTCTTTTAAATCACATCAGCGGATTTAAGAATGATTTTGTTCTTCCAGAACAACTGGACTTGGATAGCATGTCATACGGAAACCAGATGAAAGCGGCTGAACTCTATCCGGTTTATCAGGCGGCTTTGAAGTCAAACAATGGGTTGGATTTCGATGATTTATTGGCTTTCACGGCCAAATTGTTTCAGCAGGTTTCTTCATTGCGGGAGCATTACGATAGGAAGTTCCAATATATTTTAGTTGATGAGTTTCAGGATACGAATGCAGTTCAATATGAGTTGGTGCGTTTACTTTCAAGGGACGTTAAAAATGTTTGTGTGGTAGGAGATGACGACCAAAGTATATACAGGTGGAGAGGTGCGAATATTGAAAATATTCTTAAATTTGAAAAAGATTATCCGGGCACAACAGTCATCAAGTTAGAAGAGAACTACAGGTCGACGCAAAATATATTGAATGCGGCGGGAAGTGTGGTTCGTGAAAACCTGAACCGCAATGAAAAGACATTGTGGACTCAGAACGCAAAGGGCGATCCGATTGTTTGCCATAAGGCAGAAGATGAAACAAGTGAAGCCGCATTTGTTTGCGATCGAATTCAAAATTTATGTCAGGAAGAAGGGTACTCATTTAACGAAATTGCAATTTTATATAGAACGAATGCCCAATCCCGGGTAATGGAAGATGTGCTACGAAGGGCGGAAATACCGTATCAGGTAATTGGAGGACTGCGTTTCTATGAGAGAAAGGAGATAAAAGATGTGCTCGCCTATATGCGGGTGCTTATAAACCCTGATGACTCGGTTTCTTTGAAGCGTATCGTCAATGTTCCGGCAAGAGGAATAGGTAAAACATCTTTGGAAAAAATAGAGGCCTATTGCAGGGAAAAGAATTTTACTTTATTAGAAGGCCTTCGTCAGGCAGGGCAGGGGAAGGTGATAGGGGCAGCCGCTACGAGAAAAATTGAAAATTTTATTAGCATCCTGGATCATTTGGATTCTGTTTTTAGACAATCAAATCCTTTGGAATTGTTGGCAGAGGTAATTGACCGGTCTGGATATGCAACGATGCTAAAAAATGAAGACACGCGTGAAAGTAAAGGCAGAATGGAAAACCTGAACGAGTTGTATTCAGCGGTTGAGCAGTTGGTAGAAAATGAAAATGGTTCCTTACGCGAATTCTTAGATTCCACTGCTTTGGTTGCTGATCTTGATAATCTTGACGACACGCGAGGTATACTTCCCCTCATGACTTTGCATACTTGCAAAGGTTTGGAGTTTTCAGCTGTGTTCGTAGTCGGGATGGAGAATGGTTTATTACCGCACGCGAGTTCCATGTCTGATTCTGCCGAATATGAAGAAGAAAGAAGACTATGCTATGTTGGGTTTACCCGCGCAAAGAAAAGATTATTTGTTTCTCATGCAAGACGTCGAAGGATATACGGCAATACCTTCAACTACCCTCCCTCGGAATTTTTACAATCCATTCCAGACGAGGTAATGGTTCGAGAGTCAGGTTTTCAGGAATATCAAACGGGAACATCTATGCAGTTTTCAGGAAGCACGGATTCCTCCTTTGCGGTCGAAACAGAATCTAAAGTGAGTTTTTCCATTGGAACGAAAGTTTTGCATCCCAAATTTGGATCGGGAATTGTGATCAACAGATCTGGAGAGGAGGAAAACCTGAAACTGGAGGTGTTTTTCAAAGGTCCGCATGGGAAAAAGAAACTTGCAGCGAATCTTGCGAATCTTATCATTCTATAATGCCATCTTACTAAAAAGGTTATTTCGAACAGGAGAATAAAATGGCTAGAATATCTCGATTAAGTTTTTCCGTGGCAACGATTCTTTTGTATTGTTTTCTGTCTGTCGCGGTTGGTACGGCAGGAGATGAAGTACCTTTTTCAGGAATGGTGAAAAAAGTATTGCCAGATAAAAATAAGGTGGGGATTAAAGACCCGAAAACAAAAAAACGCTTCACCGTTATTGTGAACGAAAAAACCCAGCCGGATGGATTGAAAACTCTCGAAGATCTGAAAAAGAAAGACAAGGTTGAAGGGAAATATACCGTCACTGAAAAGGGTTTGTATATTGCCCTGGAATTAATAAAAAAATAAAACTAGCCATTTGCGGAGATTTCTTGCGGAGACAATATGAATTTTAATTTTGCTTTGCCTCCGGGGGGTAACCGGAGACTGAGGCAGATTCGGTCTTCTTTGTAATCTTCCTTAACGATCAAAGCAAACTTTCTGATTTGAGAGATCAAGCCAGCTTGAGAATGTTCCAGTTCCAATTGAAAAGGTGACAATTTTTTCTCGTATTGTGAAATTATTTTCTGTCTTAGAGCATCAATTCCTTCGTCTTTCTTGCATGAAATACAAATTGCGGAAGGGAATTTTTCGTGGGCCTTTTCTAATTTTTCGATATCCTCTATCGAATCAATTTTATTGAATACAAGAATAACTTCGATTTCATCCATTTCCATTTGAACCAAAAGGTCATCTGTAGTTTGCAATTGATTTATGTATTCAGGATGGCTGATATCTACGACATGGATCAGCAGGTTTGCATCCCTGACTTCATCTAAAGTACTTTTAAATGATGCGACCAAATCATGCGGCAATTTGTTTATCAAGCCTACGGTGTCTGAGAGTAAAACGGGATAAGGAAAATTCTTTTTAATTTTTCTAACGGTGGGATCAAGAGTCGCGAACAACTTGTTTTCGACTAATGTGTCTGCACCTGTGAGTTTATTCATTAAGCTGGACTTTCCGACATTCGTGTAACCTACCAGGGCAACTTTAAAAGTGCCCTGGCGACTTTTTCTTTGAGTCTTTTTTTCGCGGTCAATTTGCTTGAGCTTTTTTTCAAGCTTATGAATTTCATTTCGAATCATTCTTTGATCCAGCTGGATTTGGGTTTCACCAACATCCTTCATTCCGATACCGCCTCTTTGCCTTGAAAGATGACCCCACATTTTGGTAAGCCTTGGAAGCGCGTATTTCAATCGGGCTAGTTCTACCTGCGTTTTAGCTTCCCGTGTGCGGGCATGGTGGCTGAATATTTCAAGAATCAGCCAGGGGCGGTCAATAACACGGCATTTTAATATTTTTTCCAATTCACGATTCTGCCGAGGCGATAATTCTTCATCAAAGACGACGACTTCGGGGGAATGATGAAGAACAGCTTGTTTTAGCTCTTCTACTTTTCCGCTTCCTAAAAATGTTTTGGGGTTTATTTCATTCAATCGTTGAGTCAATTCTGCCACCGGATCATATTCAGCGGTCACGGCAAGGCCTGTTAATTCTTCTAATGAAATTCCAGCAGACGAAATGTCTCCAGGTAATTTAACTCCTACAAGTATTGCCTTGGTGGAAGTAGGTTTAGAATAAGTAAAGGGGGCGGATTCTTGTTTCACAAATCGAAAAGAAAAAATTTAGGATTAAGTTCAGGATAAGGTTTCATAAAACAATTTTGGAGGAATGGTCAGTGTGAAGGGGTGATTTTATCATTTAAGCTTTCGAGGTGCTGGCTTTTAGTTTGATATATTTTTCATTCATGTCATCAAGCCGTTGAACCAGGATATGTACCAATTGAGATTGAAATTTCTTTTGGATGGCTAGATTAAATTTTTCTATTATTTCATTGGTAATCTTCATGACCACAACTTGCTCGGAAGAAGCGATTGCGCTTGTGTTTCTTGGCTGCTTGCTGATCAATGAGATTTCACCAAAAATCGAGCCTGCCTTCAATTCTGCGATGGTGATTTCTTCAGGATCATGTAACGAGATGTGATTTTCTTTAACATTGAGCTTGGGTTTTTTTTTGATTGTTATTGTCCCAGTGAGGATGACAAAAACTGAGGCATCCATATCGCCTTCAGATATAATTGCTTCATTCGTTTTGAATTTTTCAAAAATTCCAGAAGTATTGACCAGTTTTATTCTTTCGGATTCTGAAAATTCGCTGAAAAATGGTAAGCGCTCAATAAATTCTTCAATTGGGTTTTTTTCCAAGAACCACCTCTTTAACTTGAGTGTTTAGCTTTAAGGCTGGAAAACTGTAACCTATTTGTTTATTTAACCTTATTCAGGAAGCCTTGTCTTCATATTTTTTTGTTAAAGACTCAATGAAACTCTGAGCTTCCTTTGTTTTAGCTGGGTTTTTCTTTTGCCTAAATACTAAATGGGCTAATCTGGCATACATAATAGCGTTTTTTCCGTCATTTATCTCATCATAAATTTTACCAATTGTTAAATGCGTTTCCCCTTTATTCGTATTGAAACTCAGCGCTATTTTGAATGCCCAAGCTGCTTGTTCATAGCTGCCCAAAGGCAGGGCTTCTTGATTGGCAAATTGTAGCAACGCAAGTTTTTCAAGGTCCTCGCGGGAGTCAATAAATCGCTGGGCTGCCAGATATTCATTGCCCAATTCAATGAGTTCGGGGGAGGCATTGCCACTTTTTGCTTCAATTTGTTTCTTCAATATTTTGATTCGGTTGCCGAATTCAAAAAGCTTTTGTTTTTGTTCCTCTAATGTTAAACCGCCAGTCCCTGCGCCTTCCTCTTTCTCTTTTCCTTTCTCTATATCACTAGCTGCTCGAGGGCGATTTGCAACTGATTCATCCTCGAAAGATTCCAGGTCGCCCTTGGCATCCAGAACGCCATCACCAAAACCACCCGTTTGTTCCTCTTGTCCGAATTCGCCCGTTTTCCCAGCACGGCTCTTTTGAGAAGCTTGATTATTGGCTTTTCGAAGGCTTGCCCGTTTTGTGTCTGCCTGACTGGATTTACCAAACTGTTTAGCTTTTTTTAGATTTGCACTAGTTTGTAGTTTGCTGGTTCGCAATTCAGCATTGCGACGGATCTTATTTTTTTGTACAGATGCGAGGACTTCTCTATTGGCATTGACAGCTTCTTGTTTTGAAATGACCTGCCGTCTTCTAAGGGAATCTTTAGCACTTTTCATCTGGGCCAAAATATCAGTGGCTGTCCTTTCAGAAGCCTTTTTGTAATCGCGGGTACTTCTTTGCAGGGTGCCTTCGGCCTGAGCCATGGCTTCACTGGATTTGTCTTTAGAGTCATTCATGGTGACTATTTTGTCTGCCTGAAAATCCCTGTAGGCTGATCGGCTTGATTCGAGAATTCCGTCAGAGTCAGCCTGTACTGCGGCAAGTTCCGCTTTGGCTTCCAATAAAGAATCTTGAAGGCTCCCGGTTTCTTCTTTCCAAATTTTACTCTGATCTTCAAGGACGACTGCAATTTCATTTGTTAAGCTCTTGGCTTCTTTGCGCATATTTTCTAGTTCCTTACGCATGTCGTCGCGACCTTCGGAGAAATCTTTTTTTGCTTCATTAAGACTATCGACTATTTCTTCGTTAATCTTGGCTGTCTCTTCTTGGAGTTTTACCAGTTCCTCCTTTAGCTTGACGGCTTCTTCTTTCATTGCCAGGGAAATATCCTTCATTATTTTTTGTGTTTCGATGCGGATTCTTTCCATCTCCTCACGAAGAATCTCTTGTTGTAATTGCATCTGTTCCCGGAGGATTTGCTGATCACGTAGGATTTCATCCCGATTAACTGAATTGAATTGGAAAGAGTTGGTCTCTTGTGCTGCGATACTGGAAGTGAGAATGAAAACGTGGGAAACGAGCCACCCCATTAGAAAAACCCTTCGGATTAGGGGAGACCGAAGAATGGTAGGGTATAGTTTCAATAGTTGCGCAAAATTTGGCATTTGGAGATGGTTTAGTTATATTAAAATTATAACAACTTATCGGACGATTTAAGTGGAATTAAATGTCAAAAACCCTATTCCTGCATTGATCCTAAAGAAAATGGCTTCAAAATTTGAATAAATGAAGGGTTTTGTGCTCGGGGCAGGGTATTATTGGTAAAACTTACGCAACCTTCGACACAGTTACATTATGAAAATCAATTTGGCAAACACCATTGGCATCAACTGCTCCTCAATAGATGATGGGCAGGAATTTTATAACCAAATCTATCCTGAACTTAAAGAGGGAAGATCCGTTGAAGTCGATTTTCAGGGAGTGGAATCAATTCTAACTCCTTTTTTGCGCAACTCCATTGGCAGGGTTTTGGATTATCTTGGTAAGGAAGCCGTTATGGAAAGGTTGATCCTATGTAATATCTCGCAAGGACAATTAAAACTGGTCAATAATTACATTGATCGAACCGATCAGGAACAAACCCAAAGCAACTCCAGAGAATCTCTTATGGAGTTATTCGAAGAGGATGAGCTAGGCGATTTTGGTCAATAAAAATGGGCTTTTTTGAAAATAAGGAAATAAAGCAAAGAAAAGCAGAATTGAGTTTGCGACCTGATGATCCAGCAGCACATTTTAATCTTGGCACCGCTTATGACAAGGCAGGAAAAATCCGCGATGCAGTGCATGAGTTTGAAGAAACAATAAAAATTCATTCCAACTCAGCGGAAGCTCATTTTAACCTGGGGGTACTTTACGGCAGTTTGAATCAGGGGGAAAAAGCAATCGTGCATATTCTTAAAGCGGGCAACCTATTCGGAGAAAAGAATGATTCGGTTAATAAAATGGAATCTCGAAGACTGCTAAAAGAATTCTATAAACAATTTGGATTCAAACCTGAAGATATTGCGGATGAAAAATTGGCTTCCGACTAATTTGAAAATTTATTTGTAACCCAACTGGCGAATAGCTTCGTAAACAGCAATGCCTACGGCGTTGGCAATATTGATTGAACGAACTCGATCATCGTATTGCGGAATTCGATAGGTAATATCTTGATAGGATTGAAGCAGGCTTTTGGGAAGGCCCCTAGTTTCGCTTCCGAAAAACATATAGGAGTCTTTTTGGAAAGGGTGTTCGAAAAAATCACGTTTTCCTTTGGTTGAGAAAAATATTTTTGGCGCATCGGGTAGAATTTTTTGGAAAAAACAATCCAGGTCCGGATAAATTTTTACCCTTACGAATTTCCAATAATCCAGGCCTGCTCGTTTTAATTTCGAATCATTTATCTCGAAACCCATAGGCTCTATAAGATGCAGGGTGGTTCCAGTAGCCAAACAGAGCCTGCCAATGGTTCCCGTATTCATTGGGATCTCTGGTTCCACCAAAACGATATTTAGATTGTGAGGCATGAAGATGGGGTCCTGGTTAAAAGAGGAGAGAAGACTTGGATCAGCATGAACAATTTTTTAATTGCCCACATTGTGCGCAAAGAATTTCCATGTTAGTTGATTTGTCTGTCTCGGCTCAAAATTATATTGAAGATTGCGAAATTTGTTGCCGGCCAATCGAAATTAGTTACGAAGCCGGCGATGATGAAGTGATTCGTTTTGAAGCTAATTCTACCTGAAGACCTTTTCTGTTTTAGGACTTTTTCTTTGCTTTTTTACGTTTTGATTTTTTCTCAATCTTTTTGGTGACTTCGTAATCTCCCTTGCCCTTCCAATTGATTTCAAGATATGGGGGCATTTGTGTGGCTCGATCCAGCTCGGCAGATTCGACCTGTTCGGGGCTCAGGTTCAATGTTTCTGATAGGTCTGAGCCATTGAGCCTGGCATCCATTATATTGGCATTTTCGAAGTTTACTCCAGTGAGATTTGCTTTTGTGAAGTTGGTTGCAACAAGAGTGGATTCAGAAAAGTCCACTTCCAAAAGATTGGCATCTGTAAAATTTGCTTCACTGAGTGTAGACCAACTAAAATCCACCCACCTCAAATCTGCACCAGTAAGGTTGACTCCCACCCATTCAGCATCTGGGGAATAGGCGTCATGAAGATCTGCATTTGATAAGTCTGCACCTGTCAAATCGACTTCGATCAAGTTGGCGTTGCTCAAGTTGGTTTGGCTCAGGTTTGAATTGCTAAGATTTGCTTTTGCCATATTGGCGTTTTGAAGATCCAACCCAGCCAAATCGAGATCAGCTAAAACGGCCCCATAAAGATTGTCTTTAGAGTCCAACACCTTTTTCTTTTCAGCCTCAGCCTTTGCCTTGAGACGCTGAACTTCTTTGAGCTCCTCTTCGCTTAATTCAACGTCATGGGAGTCGTCTTCTCTGGATCTGGAATCTTCAGCCATAAGATATCAAGTGGGAAAAAGTTTATTTGCCCTTATCAGGTTACAGAACTTTTTAAACTTTTTTCAAGTCTTTGTGCATCCAGGTTTTGTCCGATAAAGACCATTTTATTTTCAGGTGTTTCTTCGCCCCAGGGTTTGTCAAAACGCCCTTCAAACATCATGTAAACCGATTGAAATATGTAGCGGTTTGTAGAGTTTTCGACATTAAGGATTCCTTTGCCACGAAAAACATTCATTCCTTCGATTAAAAAAAGCATTTGCAACCAGTGATTCAATCGATCTGGGTCGACAAAATCCGGGAAGGTCAGAGATACCGAAGAAATACCTTCTCCGGATTCATGTTGGTGAGAAGGAAACGAATCTTCCTCGAGAACATTATTAAGGTCAAATCCTCCGATACCGAGTATTTGATCTAAATCAATTTCTGCATGGGAGGTGCGAAAAATTTTTGCTGTCGGATTAATTTGCCGCACTTTTTTTTCAAGATCAATCAGTTCATTATTGGACACCAAATCGGTTTTGTTAAGCAAAATAACATTTGAAAATGCTATTTGCTCGCAGGTAACCTCTGTTTCATTGAGGTTGCTCCAGATATGCTTAGAATCTACGAGCGTAATGATTCCGTCTAAAACTAAAGAATGAGATAATTCATCTTCAACTAGAAATGCCTGAGCGAGGGGACCAGAACTGGCCAATCCTGTGCTTTCAATGATTATATGGTCGAACGTTTGTTGCCTTTCTAATAAGCGATTTAAAGTTTCGATAAAATCGCCTCGGACGGAACAACAAATGCAACCATTGTTCATTTCAAATATATCTTCGTCGGCTCCAATAACCAATTCTGAATCAATGCCTATTTCTCCAAATTCATTTTCGATTACAGCGATTCGCTTACCGTGATCTTGCTTCAGGATGTAATTGAGAAGTGTGGTTTTCCCTGAACCAAGAAATCCAGACAGCAATGTTACTGGCAAATCTTTAAGGTCATTTTTCATTAAGTATATATTTTAAATTAAAAATTCTAGGTTCTTATTATAGTACTGTAAAAAATTTGTTAAAATAAATAAATGGGTTTTCCATCAAAGTCTCGTTTAGGGAAGAAGGTGAAAACAAGTGCAAAAAGTTTATGCAGTCATCCTTTTGGCAGGGCTGGGTCTCTTTTCTGATGTTGATGCTCAAGAAAAACAGGCCTTAGAGCATTTTGAGCGTGGTGCGCTTTTCCATTTAAATGGAAGTAATGAGAAGGCCATTAAAGAGTTTAAGAAATCTCTTCTTTATAATAAGAAAAACCCAAACACCCATTTCTACCTTGCTCTGGTTTATGAGGTAAAGAGCAAAATTGGCAAGGCAATTACGCATATGTTGAAGGCTGAGAAATATTTTGAGGCTGAAGGAAGAACTTACTGGCAAGAGCGTTCTAGAAAACGGATAGACGAATACTATTTTATTTACGGACTTAATAAAGAGGACTTTGAAAAATAATATTTGAGAGGTGCGGAAAATGGGATTGGAGCAAACCAATAAACTATATGTTTGGATAGCAATAGGTTTTATTCTGGTATTGCCTCTCTTTTACGTCGATTATGGTCCTAAAGATAATGTTGAGCTTAGAAAAGGAATTGCAGTTGTAAGGTATATGTCTGCGGAACGTCAAATAAAACGTTCAAGTTTTTTGGCAGCCTACCCGGAGGGAACTCCCGAGGACTTTTTGAACTGGATGTTTTCTTCAATGGGTGTTGCAGAATGGCCAGCTTATGAAGGTGGATTGGAGTTCGGTCCCGAAGAAGAAGCAATGATTAAAAAAACAGGGATGCCGTTTATCCCTGCAGGCCTTTCTCTGATTGCTCAAGAGCCTGATGTGGAAAGGGGAAGGCAGGTTGTAGTTTATGCTAATGAGGAAGAGAATTCTTTAGTAGCAGAAGGTTATGAAAATCCTTCCGAGCCCCCAGTAATTGTAAAAAGTTGGCCTTTCCCTGAATTGAAAGGAGGATAAGATTATTTTATCTATAGATAAATTTTGTCGGGAATTTTTCAGCTGGATGTTTTTTCTTTCATTGACGTGGTTTTCCCTTTATTCAGTGGCTTTTTCCGAAACTAAGGGTTCAGTGCGCCCAGATATGATTTTTTTGAAAACCGGCTGTTTCCAAATGGGTAGTGAAGAATTTGTTTCTGAAGAGCCAATCCATAATGTTTGCGTGTCGCCATTTTATCTTGATAAGTTTGAAGTAACCCAGAAAAAATTTGAAACAGTGATGGGGGGAAATCCCTCCACAACTAAGGACAAGGCTTTGCCAGTGGTGAATGTTTCGTGGATAGATGCAGAACAATATTGTCGAAAAAAGGGTGCGAGGTTGCCTTCTGAGGCGGAGTGGGAATATGCCAATCGCGCAGGGACAGATTCCTCCTATTTCTGGGGTGATAATATGGAAGGGGATTATGCATGGTTCCAGGAAAATTCCTCGATGGCTATTCACCCGGTTGGTGAGAAGAAGGCAAATCCATGGGGATTTCACGACATGAACGGAAATGTATGGGAATGGGTAGCAGACTGGTACCGTGAAGATTATTACGAGATGAGCGCAAAAATGGATCCCGATAACAATCCTCAGGGGCCACCTTCAGGCCAGTTTTTGGTTATCAGAGGAGGGTCCTATAAAGATGATCCTTTTTTCCTAAGATCTGCCGCCCGCTTTTGGTATGAGCCTGTTATCAAGGCGAGTGATTTAGGTTTTCGCTGTGCTGCTGACCCAATAAAAGAGGTGAAATAAAATCATGCATATTGGCATCTTAATATTTAAGGTTGTTTTAATTTCTCTTTTTGTTTTCACCCCATCTGTAAAAGCAGAAGTGATTGAAGTAGAAATTTTCAAATCAACATTCATCCCTGCAGTGGTGAAAGTCAAAAGTGGGGATACTGTAAAATGGGTGAACAAAGAAGAAGTGCTGCATACGGTTACCAGTGGCAAATCACCAATTCACGATGAAAAATTCAATGTCAGTTTTCTTGTAAAGGAATATGAGGTCAAAATTGATGAGCCAGCAGGTGTGATCGATTATTATTGCGCTATTCACAATGCCACCATGCGCGGGGTGATTGTGGTAGAGGATAAAAAATAAATTAAATGTAAATAGCTACTGATGTTGACATCCTGCTTTTTATGAAATAAATTTAGCCCAAGATGTCTTTCCTGATTTATTGAATGGATTTAAAAATGATTGGGAGTAGAGATGCCTAAAGACCAAACTGGAAATCGGAAGTTCTCCAAGAAAGACCTGAGTAAAGCCGATATGAAAGGCAAAGACCTTCGCTTTGCTGATTTTAGAGGTGCTACGTTAATTGAAGCCAATTTGAGTGAAACCAATCTTACGGAAGCAGATCTGAGAGAGGCTGATTTGCAGGGCGCAGATTTAAGTAATGCAAATATGCAAGGGTCCTTCCTGAGAGATGCGAATCTTCGTGGTGCCAACCTTAGTTTTGCCACCAACCTTTGTGCCGTTGATATTGAATCGGCCTATATAGATAAAGAAACCAAATTCCCAACCTATATTCAAATAAGATGGAAATCGGATAGGGAGTATTCTTGTAAAGAAATTGTTAAAAGAGATGTAAGCGGAAGAAGAGAAAAAGAAAGAAGGTTTAAAGACAAGGCAAGGCTATGGGGTAATCGCCGGAAAAGCACTGACAGGCGAGCTGAAGAAGACCGTCGAGATGCAGCAAAAAAGTTAAAAGAAAAAAACGCCAAGGCCAAGAAAGAAAAAAAATCTAAAAAGACCCGACCTAAAAAAAAGTAAGACCTTTCCCTTCCATTAAAGTTTTTTGGATTCATTTCTGTTGTGCCAGACTTGTCCGAGTATAAAAAAATTGTAAAGTATTTGCCGGATTCCCTACAAAGATATATTATCTGAGCCGTAGACCTCCTACGGAAAATCAACCTAATATTTTGGAAACCCATTATGGAAAAAGTCGTTGTTGCTGATTGGAAGAAGCTTGCGGACCGTGATCCCACCTATGCGCTAATCGCTAATGTGGATCTGGTAATCGTAAAATATGATGATGAAGTTTCAGTTTTCTATGGACGGTGTTTGCATAGAGGTGCTTTATTGGCAGATGGGTTTATACAGAACAACAATCTTGTTTGCGGAGTTCATTATTGGGATTTCCGCTATGACACCGGGGTAAGCGAGTATGACAACGATGAGCAGTTGGTAAAATTTAATGCCTGGATTGAAGATGAAAAAGTCTGGGTGGATGAGGTTGAAATAAGCGAATGGGAAAAGGATAATCCACAACCCTACCAAAGGGATCAGTATTTGGGTCTTTACGCAGATACCGAAGGAACCTCAAATGAACCCCATGTTGCATTCATTCAGTCTCTGGCAAAAGACGGCTTGGAAAAATCTGGTCATCATGGGCCCGCATCGGCTATGGGTGTGCCGCGGGACGATCTGCCATTGTGGGATGATATCCAAATTGTAACCGCACAAATCTCAAACTTCCCACATTTGGATGAAGTGGAAGTAGGAACCGAAACTATTATTGGACCTTCCGCTAAAAAGCCTTTGAAATTAAAAATACCGCTTTTCGTATCTGACATGAGTTTTGGGGCTCTTTCCGAAGAGGCCAAAATATCGCTGGCAAAAGGGGCTCAATTAGCTGGAACTGGAATTTGTTCGGGTGAAGGGGGGATGCTTCCCGAAGAGCAGGAAGCGAATTCGAAATACTTTTATGAATTGGCCTCGGGTCGTTTTGGATTCGCAATAGAAAAGATTAAAAAATGTCAGGCCTTTCATTTTAAAGGAGGGCAGGGAGCTAAGACAGGTACAGGCGGTCATTTGCCCGGAGATAAAGTAAAAGGAAAAATCGCCAAAGTTAGAGGGCTAAAAGAAGGCGAGCCTGCTATTTCTCCCGCGCGTTTTCCTGACTGGAATGATGAGAGTCAGATAAAAGATTTCGCCGATCAGGTCAAAGAAGAAACCGGTGGAATTCCTATCGGGTACAAACTATCGGCGCAGCATATTGAAGCAGATATTGAAGCGGCTTTGCGCATTGGGGTGAACTATATAATTCTGGATGGTCGCGGAGGTGGGACAGGTGCGGCTCCTTTAATATTCAGAGATCATATTTCGGTTCCCACCATTCCTGCCCTTGCGCGCGCGAGAAAATTTCTTGATCAGGCGGGCCGACAGGATGTTTCACTGGTTATAACGGGAGGATTAAGGGTCCCTGCAGATTTTGCCAAGGCAATGGCCCTGGGGGCAGATGCGATTGCGCTTTCCAATTCCGTTATCCAGGCAATTGGTTGCCTGGGAATGCGAGCCTGTCATACCAACAACTGTCCGGTTGGGATCGCCACACAAAAAGAGCATCTGAGAAAAAGACTGATCATTGATGAATCGGCGGTAAGGCTGGAAAAGTTTTTTGGTGCTTCGGTAGAGTTGATGAAAGTTTTAAACCGGGCTTGCGGTCATTCTCATTTGAATGAATTTAATTTGAACGATCTAAGCACTTGGAAAAAAGAAATGGCCGAGCTGGCAGGTGTCCCTTTTGCCGGAGTAGGTTCGGTTTAAAATTAAGGCTTGCATCCCCGCGCCTTAAAAAAATCCCCTCCCTTTAATTTTTCGTCATCAGTTCCCCAATGGATGGTTTTTTCCTGCTTTTTTAATTTAGGGATGTGTTTGGAGCAATGGATAAAGGCTTCTTCAACTTCTACCTTAATCCATAATTTTGTTTTATGCTGCCCATCTTTTTCCGCTTTAGCTTTGTCAATAGGATTGACGAGTTTGCTTGCATCTTTTTCAGAAATTATTTCTGCCTTACCGTTTACGTGAAGCCCGATGGATGAGCGATAAAAATCTATAAACATCAATCCAATCTGCGGATTTTCGGTTATATTTCCCAAGCTTGCCATGACCCCGTTTCCTTTAAATTCAGGAAACACCAGGGTCTTGTTGTCTAATACTTTCACGAAGCTTTTGGGTCCCGCACGGAAAGAGGCATCGCATTCCCCTTTTGCATCTGCGGTTGATAAAAATACCATTTCCTGAGCAGATATAAATTTCTGCATTTCAGGGTTCAGGAAATCCAGCATTTGTGAGTTATAAAACGAGTCCGCACTCTTTCTGGTGTTGTGTTTTTTCTGAAGCTTTCGTTCGCCTTTCGATCCTGGTTTGGTCATTGTTTTGGATTAAAGGTTTGAGTTGTGAGGCAGGGCTAAGTTTAAATATTTTCCTCGTTCGCCATAGATCAGTCCTTTTTCTTCGAGGAATCGAATCGCTTCTTCAGCGGATTCTTTTGCTTTGCCGTTTTGCCCCATTAAATGCTCTTTGATTTGATCTGTTGTTTTAGGTGCTTCGTTGCAATACAGGAATACACTGGCTGCGGTGCCTTCCAATCGAATTTGCGTAGATTGTAAAGATCTATCATCGTAGACCTTCACAAAATCCATGGACTTTGTGAATATCAGGAAAGGTAGCTGCTCGGACTGGTGCCGCCTTTTCCATTCCGCCGCAATATCATAAAGTTCTTGTTTAAGATTGGGATCGATTTGAGTGGCTGTCTCGAATTCAAAATCGTAAGCGATTTTCATGTGGTCGATTTTTGGATCATCGTAAACGAAGGGATAGGCTTCACCTGGTGCCGTGATTGTCACACCATATTCTTCAGGTCTCATATGGTAGGGACTGAACCTTTCGAGCCATAAGTCTCCAACGCATTCCGGGGGTGGCAGATGAAACAGGAGTTTGATCAAGTCGATTTGTTGCCGATAGTCTTCGTTTGTTTCGCCGGGAAAACCAATCAGAATGTTCCAGTTCACCTCAATGCCGTAATACATGGACCATTTCATGCAGAGAATATTTTGCAGGGGGCGGACGCCTTTATCCATTTCCTGAAGCTGATTCATGCTGAAGCTTTCTATTCCTGGCTGAATTACTTTGGCACCCCCATGGGCCAGGGTCTTAATTTGTTTTTTAGTCAGGTTGCTTTTCACCTCAATGAAAAACTGTAAATCAAAATTTTTCTCTGCCAGGTCGCCAAAAACTCCGTCGATGTATTTCATTTCTAAAATATTGTCGACCAGTCGGAACCGAAACGAGTCATGTTTCTGGGAAAGCTCTGCAAGGTCTGCATGAACCTGATCCATGGGTTTGGCTCTGAACTTCATAGTATTAGCGTTCAAACCACAAAAGGTGCAGTGATGCTTTTCTCCCCACCAGCATCCTCTCGCTGTTTCGTAAAGAATGACCGGATTTTCCAATAGCGAGGATTCGGGGTCGATCTCACTCAATTGATCGAAAAAGTCATTGTAATCGGGTGCGGCGTATTCGGTGAAGTTGCCAAACATGGCCTCGGGTTCTTCGTAAAGAACTTCTCCATCACAACGATGAATGACACCTTTAGGAACAGGGCCTCCTTTTTCCAGATAACCGACCAGGTTGGGTAAAATGTCTTCTGCTTCACCGGGTACAACATAATCGATCCAAGGTGAAACCCGAAAATATTCGAGTCCCATTTCAGACTCAAAATTAGAGCCGCCAAAAAGTATTTTCAAATGTGGAAACTTTTCTTTGATCATTTTTGCCAATGTCAAGCTGGCAACGTTTTGGTTGAAGGTGGATGAAAACCCTACTACATCAAAGTCTCCCCAATTGCCTGCATCTCGACACCATGCAAGGAATTCAGGTACCATTTTAGTTTTTACATCCAGCAAATAGTCCAGGGGGCGTTCAATGGACTGACAAACATCTTGAATGTGAGGTGCAAAATTATTAGGGTAATCCAAATTTTTTGAGTTTTCTCCAAAAAGAGTATGTGAAAAAAGCCATTCCCCTACGAGAAATCTCTTCTCACAAAGCTGGTTGTAAATGGGCAATCCGAGCTGATGGGCAAAATGCAGGTTTAAATAGTGACTTTTTACCTCACACCCTTTGGACTTCAACAAAGTGGAAAGCGTCCCCAACTGGATGGAGGGATATATATGAAACCCAAAGGGCATATTTACGAGTGCAATTTTCAAAGGCATGGAACAATTGTAACAATTTCAAGGGCTGGTGCCCAATAAAATCAAGTATCATTTCATCTGTTTGCAATAAAATTTATTGCATTCGATAGGATGCACAAGTAAGGTTTGTAGTGATCAATAATTTGCATGCGCATTAACCCAGTTTCCTTCCAATTTTAATCTGGCCCAGAAAAACATTAATACTCCAGACACAACCTTTAAGACTGAAGCGGGAAAACAGCTGCCGCGCCCAATAAAAATTCAGCCATTAATCAGGCATTTTTCTTATCCTGTGACAATGCGTTTGGCGAAGACGCCCATTACCCCAAATCAATTAACTACTCTTGGGATGATATTTGGTGTGGCAGGAGGGGTTGTTTGCCTCCGGGGAGATTATTTTTCCATTCTTTTTGGAGCTTTCTTATTTCTGATTTGTTATATCCTCGATAATTGTGATGGGGAAATTGCCCGGATCAAAGATATGCGTAGTATTTTTGGAATGCGCTACGACACATTTGTAGATTGGATTGTGCACGCCGTTTATTTTATTTGCCTTGGATGGGGTGCTACCTCAGTTACAGGACAACAATTTTGGCTCTGGTCAGGAGTGGCGGCCGGTTTCGGTGGCAGTGTGAATTATGGTCTCGAGCTTTTCCAAAACAGAACGAAACCTCATTCGAGCCAGTTAACCGCTGAGGAAACTTCGATAAGAGATGACGACAGTAAAATGGATCGATTTGTTCTGAATGCGCGTATGGTTAGAAGTGACTTTTGTTTTATCGTTTTGGTTCTCAGTTTGGGAGGGGTAATGTGGTATCTTCTTCCCCCTGCTGCAATAGGTGCGCAAGCATACTGGTGCCTTCAATTTACCCGCAGTTCCCGCCGCTGGCATCCTTAGATCGGACTCGGCAATAGAATGAAAACAATCAAATCTCTATATCTACTGGTGGGATGTGGTTTCCTGGGTTATGTTTTTTCGGAGACCGATCTCGCATTGGTGTGGTCGAATCTGATCGCAACGGGCTGGGGTATATTTTTTGTTTTAATGATTTATGGAATAGCCTTCTGGATAGATACAATTGCCTGGCAGTTTGCATTGCCCAGCACAAAATTCAATTGGATTTACAATCTCTGGAAAGTGCGAATGGTGGGCGCAGCCTTTGGGAAGATGCTGCCTTTCAGCGCTTTTGGGGGCGCGCCTATAAAAGGTTACCTTTTGAAAAAGCATTATGGGATTGGCTATAGGGAGGGAGCCGCTTCGATCATTCTGGTTGAATCCACTCACATGATTTCCATGATATTTTTTATGGCATCCGGCGTTTTTCTTATTTCATTGGCTCCAGATTTTCCGGAAAGTTATTACATTTTTTCAAAAATAAGTTTAGCGGTTCTTTCTGTAGGGATATTTGGTTTTTATTTTGTACAGCGATATAAAATAACTTCTTTCGCCGGAGGTTGGATAAGTAAACAGGCTCTGGGGCGAAAGTTGGAAAAGTTTCTTCACCATCTTCATGAATTCGATGAGAGACTGGTTCAGTTTTATACTCAAAAACGACCCTTTTTCTTTGGAGCGCTTGGGTTAAATCTTTTGAACTGGTACTTGGGTGCTTTGGAAATTTATATAATTTTATATTTTCTTGGGCACCCCATATCTATAGCAGAATCTATTATTCTGGAGACATTTGTAGAGCTCGTGCGGGCAGGTACATTCTTTATTCCAGCGACACTGGGGACGCAGGAAGCAGCATTTTTACTTGCAACGGGTGCTATTACGGGACAACCAGCTTTGGGAGTGGCAACAGCATTGATGCGACGCGTTCGAGAAATCATATGGTTCATTCTCGGTTTTAGCCTGGGATGGCAATATTCCGGTAGTCCTTCGGAACTGGTGCAGGCAGCTCAAAAAGAAATGGGTAAAGATTCGGACTAAATACCAAAAAACAAAGGGTTGAAGAGACCCCCCACCCTATGTAACAATGGGCGCTGATTTAACCAACCTTATATCCCTTAATGTTAGTTTTAATATGAAATGTTTGATCATTGCAGCCGGGAAAGGCAGTCGATTGCGATCC
>CAZECX010000060.1:0-19635 GCA_964510965.1 uncultured Nitrospina sp.
CCGGTCCGGACCAAACGGTACAAATCCGCCTTTTGATCCAAAACCGAGTTTGAGCCGGGAGCCATAAAAACCGATCGCGACAATATTTTTGTTTGCAGGAAAAGTATTGAAGGCTACCAAAGTTTCAACAAACTTCCCATTATCTCCTGCCAGACCCCCGGTGACCCTGACACCTTTTGGAAGAAATCTGGACATGCCCTTAATCAACTCGGTTCCATTAGTGTTCAGGCCATCGGCAAGAACAAAAATATGCCTGAGTCCCTCATGAGGTAAGGATTGGACCAGCTCTTCGCCAACTGAAAAACTATTTTCAGTTATAATGCTCCTGTGGGTGGATTCCAGAGTCGTGTGCTCAAAAAAAACTGCTGTTAGAGACAGGGAATTATCATGGACTTGTGTGCCACAAATTTCTCCGGCGGAGGAGCTACCCAGAATGTAAGCTTTAGGATAAGATTTTCGAATCTCATCGAATAAGTTTTTATTCTGAATAGTATTTGGAGAGCCGAATATTAAAACAAGTTGTGCGTCCTTCAAATCTTTTCTGTTGGATTCGGAAACCCAGCCTTCTTTTTCGCTCCAACGTTGTTGTTCAGTTTTCATAAGATTCCCCTAAACGATTTTAAAGAATTCAGAATGATAAAAATTGGAACGCCATGTTCATATATAATTCCCCTTAGATTTCTATTCGTCAATCAATAAATATTATAAAAAAAATGTCATAAAAAATGCTCCGAATTTTTAACAAATTATTAATTTTCAAGTATTTATCGCCATTCCTATAGGTTGTGTTGGATTTGTTTTGAAATTTCAATCATTAAATTTTGTAAGTGCTGGAAAATAAGGCTCTAAAATTCAGAGAGTCTTATCATTTGCTTTGACAGGTTTTTGCAATTGTGCTAAAAATCCTCAAGTCCGAAATCGGGCGTAATTGTTGTAATTGAGGAGTTACATGGAAGTTAGAATAAGCCGGGATGTGCTCCTGAACGCCGTCCACAAAGTTCAGGGGATAGTTGAACCAAAAGGGGCGATGCCCATTCTTTCCCACCTGCACCTTTCCGCTGAAAAAGATAGTATTTGCATTCGCGCAACGGATTTAGAGATAGGAACCTTGGGAAGCTATCCTGCAAACGTCACGACTGACGGTGCGGTGACCCTCAATGCCCGGAAATTATTTGATATTATCCGGGAATTACCGAATGAAGAAATTTACATCAAAAAAGAAGAGAATAACTGGATCACTTTAAAATGTGGGAAATCCAAGTTCCGCCTCCCGGGCTTACCGCCTGAAGATTATCCTCCAATGCCTGAATACAGTGATAAAGTTCTTATAGAATTTGATGGCAAGATTCTAAAGGAAATGATCCGCAAAACTTTTTTTTCTGTGTCACCAGACGAATCACGACAGGCGTTGAATGGTTTGCTGCTGGAAACTGAAGGAAGCAACGCTACTCTCGTAGGAACAGACGGGCACAGACTGGCCTTGATCAGTCGTCCGGTCAATTCGCACGATGATAATAAGGAAAAAGTAAGTTTTTTGCTTCCCAAAAAAGCTTTGTCTGAACTTTTGAAGCTAATGGAAGATGATGATGAGAAATTCGGATTCTCTTCTCATGAAAATCATCTGGCTTTTATCCATGGCAAACAAGTCATTGTTTCCCGGAAAATTGATGGGAAGTTTCCGAATTACCGCCAGGTCATCCCTACTGATAATCCGTTAAAAGCTCAAGCCAATCGGGAAGATTTGACCCACGCATTAAAAAGAGTCGCGCTTTTGGCAGATGAAAAATCAAAAATGGTTCGATTTGAGATACAAAAAGGCAGCCTCACTCTGGTTTCAGATAATACGGATTTGGGTGCTGCAGTAGAAGAAGTGGCGATAGAGTATGATGGCGATGAGGTATCGATTGGCTTGAATGCCAAATACGTTCTCGACATATTGAATGTTATGGATGTTGAAGCGGTGACCCTAAACTTGAAGGATCAAAATCACTCCTGCCTGTTTACTTCTGTAAACGATGACCAATATAAAAGCATTGTTATGCCAATGCGTTTATAGGTTCTCCCTTCACAGATCAAAAAACGCGTCCAGCTTCTCATCGCTACGCGGCGTTTTACCGGTAACACCTTCCCAAACTTCTTTCGTCTCCATGCACAGATAAATGCTCAGGTCTTTTGAGTTTTCCTGTAAAAAACCTCGAATGGTTTCGTATGCATGATTTCTTATTGGGCGCAAATATCGAAACTTTCCATCTTTACCCGGCAAATGCTCTCCGGTGAACAACAGGGTTTCGGGGTGACGTGACTTAATAATGGGCTTTAGCGATGATCGGTAACGAAAACTGCCCAGGCTCACCCATTCCATTTGAGATGCAGGAATAAAATCAAATAGCGTGTCTACCAACTCCCTATAAGCTTTTTCCCAACCAGGAATCAGTATTATTGGGTCCAGGTGAAAACCAACCTGGTAACCTTTTTCTACACAGAGGCTGGCCGCATGCAGGCGGTTTTCCAAACCTGGCGTTCCCTTTTCTTCGAGATCAATAACTTGTTGAGGGTTGATCGACCAGGAGACGATGACGTTGGTCGGGTCCGTTTGGTTCAGTAAATTTTCAATGCGATCTGATTTGGTTTTTAATTCCAATACGGCATTTTTTTGCCTGTTGAAAAATGGAATCAGTAGTTGTGAATAGGGTATCAGTGAATCGAGAGCGAGACTGTCCGTGACCTCTCCGGTTCCCACTCGAAAGGCACGGTCAGGGAATTGAGTAAAAACCTCCTCAAGCTCCTGAAACAGGTCTTCCACGTTTACATAAGCCACTTGCAAAGGATTATTATTTAAAAAATCCTGGAGAAAACAATAAGAACAATCATAAATACAGTTTTTTGACAAGTTGACGACATAATAATTACAACAAACCATACCTGGACTCGCCCCAGGACATTTCTTTAAAAAAGATCCATTGAAACGAGATAAAACCAGATTCTTTTTTCCCGCTCCAAAAACATCCGGTTGAGAAGTTTTGAACTGTTTTTCCAGCTGCCCGACATCTTGAATTTCATAAACCGGGACATGAGAAAGCCGGGATAATATTTCTTGGGTAAATGAGTAGTCTTTGGAGCTATGCTCTACAAAGACCGCATCCGGTTCATACACCGTTGAGAGAATCCCAGAACCTATTGTTTTATTTGACATTATTTTATATAATGGGCGTGTTTAGGTGCCCCGAATGATTAAAACACCTACTTTATCACTTAAAAGAAGGAATTAAAATGAACTTTCCCAACTCGCTTCAGGATCAGCAAATTGAAATCAAGAAGAAATCTTCACTGCATTTTGGGTTTCTTTTGTTATTTGCTGTATCGGTGGGTTTGAATTTTTATTTTCTATTTTTCAATGGACAAAATTCAGTAGAAATTGCAAAAGCCATTCAACAGGAAGAAGTATCCCCAATTCTGGTTGAGTCGCAAGTTGAGGGTCTTGATCTTGATAAAAATATCCCATTCGAGAAAATTGTACCTCCGACTCCAAAAATTCAGCAGGTATCCTTCTCAAGATCGGATGATAAAAAATTTGGCGATAAAGTAGTTCAATCTTTAGAATTCAAAGTTCGTAATTCCTTAAATTTTACGGTCTGCAAAATTATTTCCCGTAAAGAAGGGTGTGCTGCATTATCTGCGCATTTGGGGCGGCTGATGGTATGGTTTTTTGACGTAAATAAAAGTATTAGAAATGGCGATACTATGAAGATGGTTTATCAGAAACAAGATGGACCCGAGCAATTCAAAGTTTTAAAACTTTCCTATAAGAGCCAACGGTTTGGGAAAACCTTTGTGGCAAATTTTTTCGACGGTCTGGGTCAAGCCGGTTATTTTGACCCCGAAGGTAATGAAATTGCCAGGCGAATTGTGGAATCACAAAGCCCCATGAGAACCTATACTGAAATTACTTCTTTGCCAGGGGATTTTCGAAAAGGGGTGGCAGGACATTCAGGAACTGATTTTAAGGCTCCCGTTGGAACACCGGTTTATTCAGGTTTTAAGGGAAAGGTGCTGCGGAGAAACTGGAACAGGCGAGCCAATGGCTATTGTGTGGAAATCGACCATCCCGAACAAGGCATCAAAACATTGTATTTACACCTCAGTAGGGTACTTGTTAAACCGGGGCAAATTATAAGGGCCGGTCAAAAAATTGCTGAGTCTGGTAATACCGGACGGACCTTTGCCCCGCATCTGCATTATGAAATTCAGCATAGAAAAAAACGAGATCGGATATATAATCCTTTCAAATCCAAATACCATAAACATTACACTCGCAAAATACCGGTCACTCATCTCGAGCAGTTCAAACAAACCGTGAAACGTTACGACTCGCTTTTAAAACAAAGTTGACCGGAAAGAAGAAAAGAATCAGATTAGGAACGGCAATTTCATAGAAAGATCAGGGCCGCCTTGAAAACTCCCCCGAAGAAGAGGCGAAAGCGAAGTAGAAAAAAAGCCCCGATTAAAATTCGAATTGGACGTCTGGTTTTTGATATTTTCCTATGTTTTTTAGCACTCACTCTGATACCCGTTCTAGTATTTCGATATGTAAATCCTCCCTCAACCCCGTTGATGTGGATTCGCACGTTTCAAAGTGACACCGAAAGTCACGTCCATCTTGATTCCTGGCAAACCCTCGACAACATCTCCCCGCATCTTTTAAAGGCAGTCATCGCAGCAGAGGATCAGAAGTTTTTTGCCCATCAAGGTTTTGACTGGAAAGCTATTGAATATGCTATTCAGGTAAACCTGACTACGGATAGAAAAATTGGTGCCAGTACCATTTCCATGCAAACGGCCCGAAATGTTTTCCTTTGGCAGAAGCGCACGTGGTTGCGCAAAATCCTTGAAGGATATTTTACGACTTTAATTGAGTTGCTCTGGGGTAAGAAACGCATTCTTGAGGTATATTTAAACGTTATTGAGTGGGGAGAAGGAGTTTTTGGATGTGTAAAAGCTTCGCAGATATATTTTAAGCGCTCCCCCTCATTTCTGTCACCCGTTGAGTCTGCCTGGATGGCAGCTATTTTACCTAATCCCAGAAAATGGTCTCAACAACCTGCACCGGATCATGTTCGCGTTCGGCAAGCAAAAATTCTGGATTCAATGACAACGGTACGAATTCCCATCAATTGAAATGATCAAAATTAAAATTTCGAAAACCCTGGAAGCTAAAATTAGAAAGGGCTATCCCTGGGTATTCAAATATCAATTGCAAAGTGATGTTGAAAAAGATTCCAGCAGTCTCGCTGTTCTTTATGATCACAAAAACCATTTTCTTGCAATTGGACTATGGGATCCTGATTCTGACCTTTGCTTTCGGGTATTGAATTTGTTTGAACCCAAAGCAATTGATTTTGATTTTTTCCAAAAAAGGTTTCAGAAAGCTCTTTCACTAAGACAGAGGTTGAAAGAACAAGAAACAACAGGATATCGAATTCTAAATGGTGAAAATGATGGGTTTCCGGGACTCATTTTGGACAAGTATGACAAGACATGGGTGATCAAAGTTTACACAAAAAGTTGGTTCGATTATTTGGATCTGATACTGGAAGTAATTAAGTCTGAGAAAAATGTAGAACAGGTAGTATTGCGTTTAGCAAGAAATATAGAAAACTCCTCTTCCGATTTCTTTGATGGGAGAGTTCTTCTTGGCCCCGACCCGATTACCCCAGTGCAGTTTCGCGAGAACGGTTTGAAGTTTCATGTGGATGTTGTAAATGGACAAAAGACAGGATTTTTTCTCGACCAAAGGGACAATAGGCTGCAAATAAAACAAATTTCTTCGGGATTATCGGTGTTGAATGTTTTCAGTTATACCGGGGGTTTTTCAATTTATGCTATTTCTGGCGGCTGTAGAAAACTCGTGGAAATAGACAGCAATGCGTTAGCGTTAAAATCTTCATTGCAGAATCTGCAATTAAATTTTCCGGAAACCAGAAATTTAGATTATCAACAAATTGAGGGAGATGCTTTTCAAAAGTTGCAGGAGTTAAAGTCGGAAAATTCCCTATTCGATCTGGTTATCCTGGATCCGCCTGCATTTGCGCGAAAGAAAAAACACCGACCTCAAGCTTTAGAAGCCTACAGTCGTTTGGCGGGACTTGGGGTTCAATTGGTTGCTCCGGGAGGAAGGTTATTTTCTGCTTCCTGCTCGGCACATGTTTCTGCAGAAGACTTTTACAAGGCAGTGCATTATGGAGTGACCGGCGCCAATAAAAAATTAACGGAAATATCCAGAAGCGGGCACGCAATAGATCATCCCGTTCAATTTACCGAATTAGAGTATTTAAAGTCGGAAATGGGCTGGGTGGGAGATAAAAAATAAAGGCAACCCATTTAGAAACAATGGCTTGCCCGTTTATTTTTAGAGGAGCGGTGTTGGTTGGGCGCTGAAACGAAAAAGTTTAATACAATTGAGTTGAGAGACAGTTTACTACAATCGGTATGACCCGGTAAGAAACCTAAATCTTGTTTATCTCTTTCTAGCTTTCTTTTTTGTAGCTTTCTTTTTTGCAGCTTTTTTCTTAACTTTTTTCTTAACTTTTTTCTTAGCTTTTTTCTTTGTAGCTTTTTTCTTTGTGGCTTTTTTCTTTGTAGCTTTTTTCTTAGTAGCCTTTTTCTTCGTGGCTTTTTTCTTTGTAGCTTTTTTCTTTGTTACTTTTTTCTTCGCAGCTTTTTTCTTTGTAGCTTTTTTCTTAGCTGCTTTTTTCTTGGTTGCCATCAAGATCTCCTTTCATACATCTTTTGGTATTCGTTTCAGCGCCCAAATACCGTTTATCATTTTATGATATAAGCGTTTGTTGTCAAGCGAATATTAAAGATTTTTAATTTTCCGGGAGCAAATTTTTAGGAATGAAAATTTTATTTTGTTAGGTTTTGATCACGTTTAAACCTTTAGGTGTAAAAAACCGCGTATTTTAGGGCTGAAAAGCTGTATGATCAATTTGAAAAGGAAGCTCTCATATTCCGATTCGATAAGAATCATATTTTATTAATTTAAATTTTTTTTTGATTATTTTATGAAACTTTCCGTTGATTCGGTAAAAATTAATCGTTTTGATAAATTTTCTGAATTTACTCATGCCAGCAGTCCGAGGTATTTTGAAAATCAGTTAGGCGAATTAGAGCAATATGATTTTGCAGTTAAGGATGATTTGCGAAAAAAAAACATCCACATGGTTCAATTCATGAAAACAGTTCATGCTGAAAACAAAATTCCCTATTTATTAAATCAAGAACATAGTGATCGAATTTTTGTATTAAAAGATGAATCTCAAACTCATGAACAGGTTGCAAAAGTTAAAGCAGATGGGATAATCACTCACCTCACTCAAACACCGATTGGAATTTTTACGGCCGATTGTATTCCCGTTCTTATTTGCGACCCGCGACTTCAAGTGGCGGCGGCAATCCATGCCGGGCGAAAAGGAACCTGCCAAAGCATAGTAAATAAGACAATAATGGCTATGAATAGTGAGTACGGTTGTCGCCCTGAAGATTTGGTTGCGGGTCTGGGTCTTGGCATCGGAGGTTGTTGCTATGAAATTGATGAAAACTGTTTGAGCTCTTTTGAAAATAAGATCTCTTTTGATCCGCCTTTTGTTATTTCGATGGGGAACGGGAAATTTTTATTGGACTTGTATGCAATCAATTTTCAAGAAGCGGTCGATGCAGGGTTGCGTCCTGAAAATATATTCCGAAACGATGAATGCACCTTTTGTTCGCCCATGAATTATTTTTCTTACCGCCGGGAGGGTAAAACGGGAAGAATTTTAACCTTCATTACGCTGCAGGGCAGATAAACAGGCTGGTTTGTAAAAAATCATATTCAATCATATTGATAAACTGCATTCCAAGGTTTTATACTAAACGAGTTCCGTTTTACTTTGAAAATTTTAAGAAATTGGTTTTAGATGGCTGAAGAAAACATTCCCAGCGCGAAAGATTTGACCGCAGTACAGCATTTCCCTATCGAATGGATTAAATTGCACCCTCGTAAGGTAGAGGAAATTCTTTCTACATTATCCCTTGAGGATAAAGCCAGGCGTGTGCTGAACCTACCCACTGCGTTTCAAAGAGAATTACTGGTTCTTTGCGAAGATGCGGTCGAGGTCACTCAATCTATCCCTGCAGAAGAAATTTACCATTTGATCAAGGAATTGGGGCATGAAGATTCTCTTCTTATCCTTTCCATGGCTTCCCAGGAGCAGTTGCAGTATTTTTTCGATCTGGAATGGTGGCAGGGGGACAAGTTTCAGCCTCAGCGAGCCATGGAGTGGCTGGAACTTCTGGATCAATGCGATGAACCGGAAACTCTGGAATGGTTTCTAAACGAAGATTTTGACCAGAAAGTGATGCTGCTGCAATCCCTGGTCAAAGTTTTTAAACAAGATGAGATGACCGATTCCTATGATGGGGTGGAAGGCCTGGAACATTTTTCTCCGGATGGCGTTTATGATGTATTTTTCAAAGTAAAAGAATCAAAAGTCATTCGAAAATTGTTTTTATTGCTGGCAGAAAAAGACATGGCTTTTCTTCACGAACTTATGGAGGCGGTTATCTGGTTTCCTCTGACAATAACAGTGGAAAAAGCTTACCAATGGCGGCTGACCCGGACATCGGGAAGAGGCATTCCAGAGTTTGAAGAAGCAATAGGGGTTTATAGCAGTTTGAATCCCGAAGACCTGAAGCAAGGGGTACCTTCATCAGAAAATTTCCCCGGCGGCAAATTTAGATTTTCTCCGCAATACCCGTTGGCCCAGGCTCTCCTTGCTCATTTTTTTGGGCAATGTGTCATGAATCTGGATTCCGAGGATAGGCTGGACGCCATCCGTTGGGAACTGGTTTGCCTGGCAAATAAAATAATGGTGGCAGATAAATTAGATCTTTCCGATTTGAAAATTCGCCAAAAGGCCATGAGAAAAGCGGTGGCTTATATCAATATTGGTTTGGAACTTGGCGCAGCGGGAGATTTGGAAAAAGGACATTCGCTTTTGCATCAACTTTGGATGCAATCGTTATTTCAGGTCGGATTCGAACAACTCAAACAGATTCGATCCAAGGCGAGTATGTTCTTGAAAGAAAATGGTCCTTTCATTGAAAATTTTGTTTCGGAAGGGGACAAAGAGAAATTAGGTGCTCTGGTTTTATCTTTTCCTCAAATCGCAGAAAAGGGAGAGGAGGAGGCCGCAGTCCTTTGGCGAGACCCTGAGTCCTTGGACGATGTTCGAACTATAAATAAATTTCTCGATCGCTGGACTTTTTATATCCGCTTTGCAAAACAAAGCCTGGGATTGGATGCAAAGACTTTGGAATCCAAATGGGGCGGATTCGATTATCCCGAAAGTGGCAAGCTGGAACTTTTGACACTGGTCACAACCGCTTTTGCCCGTCACACTATGTTTAAAACTCTTTCTTGCGAACCCCTTCCCATTTCAGCGGCAAAAAGTTTTCTGGATGTAGTTTTCCTCGCTGGTATTTTTCAAGATGAAGGAAAAATAGTGGACGAAGATAAAGTTTCATCTTTTGAACGGGCTTTATTGGATACCCCAATGGCGTGGACGGAGGCCGATCGGGAATTACTCAGAGAACTGCTGGTGCAAAGCGTGGCGAACCTCGAAGATCAATTTGGTCGGCTCGACTTTTCCAAAACCATCCAATGGCAATACACTCAGGGTCTTTTAATCACCCTCAACTCGGCGTTGGGCCAATGATTTAACAGCCTCCCCCTGATAAGGGGGAATGAGGGGGTTGGTTTTGTCTCTTCCTAACATAGAGATATCTGAAAATCGCTTACTTACCCTATTTAATAGTTATTATTTTCTCGAATCAAGAAGAAGCTCGTTTGATTGACTCTTCAATAAGTTCGGCGGCATGTTCGGCACCTTCCCAGCCTTCAACCTTTGCCCACTTCCCGGCTTCTAAATCTTTATAGTGAGAAAAAAAATGTGAGACCTGGTTCAACAAGATCTTGGGTAAATCGGTGTATTGTTTTACATCTTTATAATATGGGTTCAGTGCATCTACCGGAACGGCCAGAATTTTTTCATCGGCGCCTTTTTCATCCTCCATTTTTAAAACCCCGACAGGTCGGCAACGGACAATGCAGCCCGACAAAAACTCCACAGGGGAAGCCACCAGAATATCTATGGGATCGCCATCTTCTGAAAGGGTGTGCGGCACAAACCCATAATTGCAGGGATAACGCATGGAGGTGTGCATCACTCGGTCTACATAAAGCGCGCCGGATTTCTTATCCATTTCATATTTTACTGGTTCCCGACCAAACGGAACTTCAATGATAACGTTTATATCCCAGGGTGGGTTTTCACCTATCGGTATTTCATCAATATTCATAGTTAGAACCAATCGATCCAGATTAAGATAACCAGCATGGGAAATATTATGGCGATCAAAAAAACCGCGATACCCCATTTCCAGGTATTAATATTTTGCTTTTTTTCTATTGCGTCCAGGCGGTCTTTTATTTGAGCCAAATCCTGTTTGGTGATTTTGCTTAAATGGTCAACATTTTCGTTGAGGTTTTTGGATAAATAATTAAACTTTGCTTCAAAATCAGAACTAAGGCTTTTGAATTTATGTTCTGTTTCTTCAATGACACAATCATAATAATCCTTTTGTTCCTCAATAAGCTCAGACAGGGAAGAGGATTTCAGACTTTCTTCCATTTTATTTAACCGTTCAATGATATTTTCAATTTTCTTTTCCAAAGCTGAATCATCCATACCTCATCCTCCTGAGATTCAAAGAGAGCCTAAGAAAGCAGAAAACCAATGTTCCCACCGTAATCCTAAACAGGGGGGATCTATTGAAGTTTTTTATTATAAAGGATGTGTTGGGTGATTGCTCGTCCCCACCTTAAGGGCAGGGTGGCCGCAGGGGCCATAGATTGGTACTGATAAAGCTAGCTGTCCTTAAACTACTGTCCACTAATATTTCTTCTCCTGTGTGATCTCCCTTCGTTAGTCTTCATGCCCCGAAGGGGTATTAGGGAGTGCCGAGGGCCGGAATCGAACCGGCACGAGGTTTCCCTCGAGGGATTTTAAGTCCCTTTATTGATATCATAACTAATTGATTTTATTTTGTAATAATTTTATTTTCCTGTGTATGTGTAAGAAACTGTGTAAGTTTTGACCCATTTTTTAGTTTCTGACAAAAATAAGGCCATGCAAATAATCTCATACTTGCGCCTCAGATAATACAGTGTTTTTCACCATGCTCTCCCAAAGCTCTTTCCGATCCAAACTTTTCCCATTAAGGATCACACTCGTGAAGGTGTCATCAATAATTCTTGGGCCATCTAAATCACTCTTGTATATATGCACATGGATTCCCTTCTCCTGAGGCCGGTCTGCCGTCCAGACTACTGCTGGTGTTGAAGCCCATAGTTCAAATTTATATTCTGCGTATTCATCTAAATTTATACTCCGGTCAGGGTCGATATATGTATTGCTATTACTAAATTGGTCATGGAGGGGTTTTAACGGTGTAGAAACAATGGGCTCTGGGCTCCAAATACTATCATTGCCACAGTTTCCACAAAAATGTTTTTTGTGAAGATGCTCGGAAAACCCTCCCAAATCTAGATGAGGGTAGCCACACTTTTTACAAGATATACAAGACATTTCAAAATTATTTTCGATAGACCTCACGAACTCAAAAGCCGCTGGTGGTGTTACTTGAATTTTGGTTATTTCTGTATTTGGGAATAAGCCGAGGTTTTGATTATAAGAACAAACAATCGCGTCGAAATCATCATCAATGACCTTCTTCTTTTTTCCACTTATCCGTTTGTGGACATGTATTTTGGGCGGCCTTTGTTCTATTTTTTCACTTGATAAAGCTGGAGGCAGAGAACTCCAAATTCCGATTTCTTCAAAATTAACAAACTCCACCTCCAAAGGGTTTATTACATAGTTCATTTTTGTTTGGTGATTGCTACAAGTTACTTCTTTAGTTTTCTCTGAAGTTGCGAAGTCTGCTATTGTCCCCCAGTGAATTTGGTGAGTTTTGCAATACCATCTTTTTCCGCCTCTACGAAATTTTCCGCAGGGAATAATCTGGCAAGGCAGGATAGCATCGTTGCCAGAATCTCCCTCAAACATCCCAAACGCTTCTTCTGAGCTTACTGCAATGTTACCAATGGTTCGACCTGGAGCCCAACAAATAGCATCCGCAATTGAATAATTTTCATGCTTAAATTCAATATCTTCTTCGTTGCCTACCTTTCGAAGGTATTCCTTTTTAGCCATGCCGGTTCCTTTATTGGCCCATTCGCACTCCCATACTTCGACCTTCCCGGTAGCAGCATTAATTCTTCTAGAAAAAAACATCGGCTTCCTTAAAATTTATTTTAACTATAACCAAGTCTACCTTGTTGATTTCGACAAAAAGTGACCACTCGATACAACTAATTCATTTCAATCCAAAGGTGACGTAATTCTATCTCAGGAAGCTTGCCGTCTCTTTCATGGCAGGAGCTAAGAGTAGATAACTTTAAAGCAACATCATCGCTTTCAGGTTTAAGAAAGTCTTTTGTCGACCAGCCTTTTTTCTTATCTTTAACGAGTTTTTCAATCCACTCTTTGACTTTCTTGCTCCAAAAAGCTCTCGTCTCACTCTGTACATATCCAATAATTGCACCGAGCTGATAATTAGCACCGTGATGGCCCGCCTTGAATCTTTGAATCCCACCTGTTGAAGAGTATTGGCTTATGACATATTCGCGCTCATCACGATCTTTTCTTTTTGGTGTTGGCAATCTTTTACATTCGATTGGCATCAAATAATCAAAGTCAACATGGCGTCGTCCGTTTATCCAAATATTTGTATTGCAAGGCGCAGGAACTAAGTCAATATTGCGAACTGCATCCTTGTCATCTCTCTCTTCGGTCCTAAATTGCAGAATATCCCATCCATCACAGCGGCGAGCAGCACTGTTAAGGTGAGCGCATAGCTGTGAAGTTAATGGAGTTTCTGAAGTTTCTTTTTTTCTATCGGGATGATCTCTCCATTGAGGCAACTCACTTTTAATAAATTCGATTATTTTATACAACGATTCAAAAGGGAGGTGTAAGTCTGCATTGAAAGACCCAGAGCAGGCAGGGGCATGTGAGATATTTGCCAGCATAAATTAAAACCCCTGTGCCCGTAAATCTGCCAGCACTTCATCGGCATCGCGTAGAGCCACAGATTGTAGCCAAAAACGTAGCCGATCTGGCTTCAATAAGAAAATGAAATTGCCATCATAAATGCGAGCAATACGGGTAACATGAAGGGTCGTTCCATGCTGTTTATGAAAGAGGCTATTAAGCTTGTCTTTTAATTTTTCAGCACCATTCCAGTCTACTTTTCCCTTCCCAAAAACAAAGGGTTGGCAAATAACTCCAGGCCATGACTGCAACTCAAGAGATTGAAGTGGTTTGGTCTTGTAAATTGCATTGATCTGCCGGGTAAAAGTATCTGCAAAACTGGGAAGTGCTATACGTCCGTTTTCTCGCATTGCATCAGATTTATCACCTAGTCTAATCAGGTTTCTCTGAAATTTTACTATGTCATCGACAAGGATTTTTTCATTTGAGCTTAGATCAAGCGTACCTGTTTCTGGATATGGAAGATTAAAAATATCTACTGCTGAAAGCGCAGTAGCTCTTTGTGTAAAAAGGCGCACGCTCACACCTGCTGCAAATGCCTGTAAGGAATTGGACTCAGTGATTATCCAATTATCTACATCAGATATAAGCTTTATGTGTTTTTTTGGCGCAGAAAATCCAACGACCTCGTTTTTGTATGTTAAATAGCTTTTAAACCATACTGCATGAGGAATATGCATATGCTCTCGTACCAATAGCATAGGAGGAGAAAAAAGTTTTTTTGAACGAGCCCTTTCAATGGGTTTGTTGGGCGCAGTAGTAATTGCAGAATCATCAATTCCATTTTCAGTAAGAGCTGTAGTTGGTAAAAGGGATTTGCCAACAATGTGATCTGATGGTTGAGATATATCTCGATTACCTTGAATATAGCCCTCTCCAAAAATCCAACCCTGAGCATCAGCATATTGAGCTAGAGTGCGAAATTGCTTTAAGCGATCAATAAATCCTAATACGCGGCCTCCACCTAATAAATTAGCTCGCCAGACGCCATCATTATCCAGAACAAGTTGGCGGGGTAGCCAATGCAAATCGTAGTAATCAATGTCAAATCCCTGCTCAGCTTCAATACGACCACTACGTCGAAACGTGGCATGTAGAATCTTTCGATCCGCTGGAGGCTTGTCTGCATTGGCTACGATTGCAACTACCGTGGTATTGGCACCGCCTTTTTGGAAGAGGCCTCGCACTGAGATGAAATCCAGAATTTCCCGTACATCCCAGTTTGTCATAAAATTACGCCGAAAGGATAACGACTGTTGATTGTAGAGAAAATTATATTGCTGAAGCATGCTAAGAACGCCACCTTCGGCGACCATCTCCATTGCCTCGTGCAGAAAAAGGTAAGCAAGTTGTTTGTCTGGCAAAGTGCCATGAGTTTTTTCATACGTCTGGTAGCTTCGCTCAGCTCCGGGGGTGCTAAGTCGAGATTCAAAAGGGGGATTTCCAACAACAACCCCGATAGGCTCTTTTATCAATCCCTGCTCTTTTGCATCGAAAAAGCAAGAGTGATGTATGGTTTTTTCTGCCAAAAGAGGAAATAATTCGATACCCGAACGAAGATCCTCAGGCTCTAGCGCATCACAAAGAGCAAGACATAAGCTGAAAGCGGCAAGTTCTACCGCCCCCTCTTCTAGATCGATTCCGTGCACCTTTTTAAGAAGGCGTTTTAGGGTACGAGTTTTAGGCCGTTTCCAATCATTACAGATACGCCAATGCAGAACCAAACGTTTGTAGGCTTCCACCAGAAAAACCCCAGAACCGCAAGAGGGGTCCATAATGACCTCATCACATTCTTGTAAACGATCAAGTCGCTCCCAACTTAATGCCTCTTCCAGCATAAGGCGAACGAGAAAAGGAGGTGTGTAAACAGAACTGTCACTATCCGTAACAAAAAGCTGGTAGATATGACTTATTAGCTCCACCGGCAAATCCTTAAAAGAATATAGCTGCCAAAGGGTAAGCTGACCTCCGGCTTCTTCTCTCCCTTCAACAAATCGGGCGAAACGTTTCAATTGGTTATTTGTTTTTAAGGATTCTTTATCTTTGTCGTTAAAGGTAAAAACGTGACCATTAAATCTTCCTTCTAGCGCACTTAATAGCTCAACTAACGCTTCACCATCGGCTAACACATGAAAAAATTTTGTCGCACCTTCAAGGAATTGTTCAAAATATTCTGGAGAAAAAGCACCACGTTCTTCAAGATAGGCAATCAATAATGATAAAATCAGCAACTTCCGCCGGAGGTGTTTTCTAAGTATCCCTTCATTATTTAAATCAGCATTAAGCTGCTTTACCGCATCTATAAGGCCTTTGTGCGCGGCCTTAGTGGAAGACAACATTTCTTTGCAAACTTTCGGGTCATCCCAAAGCGTACCATTGTATAGGCGAGAAGCATCCCACCAAGCATCACTATTGCTAATAGCCGTGGCTATTTTCAGAGTTTTAATCGGTTTGCATTTAAGTTCCCCGGTTGGGGATACGAAGTCAGGTTTATGAGCGCAACGGAAAAGTTGTATAAGGCCAAGAGTTTTACGATAAACTAATGGTACACCTCCCCAACTCCAAAGACGCTTATGTAACTCTGCAAACTCCTCATCATTGCTTCTATCATTTGAAACAAAAATAAAAGCTTGCGCTATTGGCGGACGGTCATTGCGGCCAGCTTCGAAAAATACCGAATGAGCGTTATAAGCTCTAGCCTTTTCTATAATGATAACTTCTTCAGGTGGACGGCCATTGCGTTCATAGCCTTCCACCAGCACAAGGCCATCAACTGCCTCACTTTGAGGAGTTGCCTCGATATTAAGTAGCCATTGTTGAGAATTATCCATAACTGTACTTCAGGGTATTTATATTGAAAAATAAAGAGTTAGAGCAACAGCCCTTTAGAAAGATAATCACTGAATAAAGTAGCGCACAAAGCACAATAACTTCCACAATAAAAGCACCTTATATCAAGAATTTCTATGGGCAGAACCTACGTCCATTCAGTTGAGGGCATTAATAGCCGTCCATTTCCTTCCTTTTTTCACCCCTACATCATTCAGGCCTTTTCAATTCAGGTTTTACAACATCGGAAGATTAAATCAGCAAGCCCATGGCCCCTATCTGGGTCCAGCGTCACGCTGGCTCCTTCACTGTGTTACGGCCCTGCGGGTGCGGTTATCTGCTGCCACTGTCCCTCCTGAAAATCATGAAAGGCCTGATGGTTCGGGCTTAAAAATAAGGAGGAAAAAATGGAAAATTTAATTGTAATGCACGAACTGGAAGGTTTGAGCGAAAAAGAGCTCTGGCTTATATCGTTGCTTTTACAAAATGGCTATGTCCAGTGAATGGAATTCATCCACTCACCGTGGAGCAGCTACCTATTACCTCATGTGCCGAGAAAGCCTTTGTCCGCAATATAAAGTTATTGCAAATTGCCAGCGGAGGCACTCCGCCAACTCGGCGAAATGCGCTGGCTTCACTCGAAAATATCATTCGCGCTCTAAACAATTTGAGGTCAAGAGAGTCTATAGAAGCCTATTCCTCTCGATTAACACCGATTCAAACCGGGTTGACAGGTATATACATTTTGTACTAACATTAGATATGGGATTTGAGTGGGATGAAACGAAGAACCAGATCAATATCGAAAAACACGGGATCAGTTTTGATACCGCCAAAAAGATATTTGAAGGACCCGTTTTAACATGGATCGATGACCGAAAAGATTACGGAGAACCGCGATGGAATTCTTTAGGTAAAGTGGAAGGTCAGGTGCTCCTTGCAGTTGCTCACACAGACAGGGATGACAATATCCGTCTGATTTCCGCTCGGGTCGCTTCGCAAAGAGAAAGGAGGATGTTTGAAAATGCCAAAAGAAAAGACAATCCCGGAACTAAAGAAACTGAAGGATAAGGATATTGACTTCAGCGATATCCCTGAACTTGATGACGCGTTTTGGAAAAATGCGGAATGGGTTGAGCCAGACAAAACGCAACCCTTAACTATTCGAGTTAGAAAATCCGTCCTCGACTATTTTAAAGAGGGCGGAAAAGGATACCAGACCCGGATCAATGCGGTGCTGGAATCTTATGTCCGCTCCCGGACGCATTCGAAACCTTCTCGATAAAAAGCGGCAAACCTCCGCTGGCCAGCGTGACGCTGGATTCTCAATGAGTAACAACTTTTAATGCGCTCAGGAAATACTTCTGGCATGGATAGGTTCAGCCAGTTACCTCTCCCGTAAGGGAGTGCCGAGGGCCGGAATCGAACCGGCACGAGGTTACCCTCGAGGGATTTTAAGTCCCTTGCGTCTACCAATTCCGCCACCCCGGCTTGGTCTTGTATCTTGAAACGATCCCGGCTTAAAATGGGGGCCACCGGAATTTATTAAAGGAGGGATGTTAACAGTTTCCTTCTAAAATTCCAAGTCATGCTTGCGAGCTTTTTTAAGTACTGAAACCAGAAATGCGCGACCCGAAACGAATTTTAAAAAGGTTGATTGGACCGGATACCGACATCGAGTCTTTCGATGCCACAGGCGAGTCCTTGGAACAAGCGGTGGGAACGTTTCGTGATGTGATCCAATGCCGGAAGATTCGCGATTTCATTAAAACAAGTTTCGGCATTGACCTTGCCATATCACCGAAAACCTTTTATCAACTCCTGGAAATTGGTCCGATCAATTATATCGAAACTACCCAAAGGGATCTGGAAGTGGAGACCATTTCACTTAAAGACACGCGGCAGCCCGATGACCCGGTCAGCATCGGCAATTTGAACTCGGTATTGCGCGAGCTATATAAAGATTTGCTTTTGTTGCATGAAAGAATCCACAAAGATTTTCCCGATGCGCTATTGATCCGCGATATGCGACCGGAACTGATTGACCGTTGTTTTAATTTTGCAGATCGATTGGAAAGTATGCACGGTAAATGGTCGCTATTCCGGGGAGGCAAGGTGCGGGATATTGAAAATGAATTCGCGACACTCTTTCCCAACTCTCCCAATGCGCGACCGCTGGAAAGCAAGTTCCCTTTAATTCGTCACGAAATGGAGCTTTATCAAAGTGTTTTGCGGACAGAAAAAAAATGGCAGGCTCTGGAGCTCGACCTCTTTGCCATTCTCAGAGGGAACGAAGCCAAGGATCTCGGATTGTTGCTACAAAATGCGCAGGAGATGGGCAACCGGCTCTGGCAAATCATTTACCAAAGTTCTGAAGTTAAAAAATGTGTGGAGTTGTTGGGGATCGACTTTGCCAATATCCAGCCTCTTTTTGATAACGAGACGGTGCACCTGAATTCAAATGGTTAGTTCAACCATTTCTAAGAAGCCAATTTATTTCGGAATAAATATCTTAGTAGTGACCTATTGCTTCCCACGTAGTACCCATGCTGGGCACGAAATTATAGGAAAAATATCACGTGGGTTAGGATTTGACTTGGAAGCCTTCTACTTTGTCCAGCAGTAGGTGTTTTACTGAGGATATTTTTTGCGCCTCTTTCAGGGCGTTTTTACCATCTTCTCGGATTCGGTTGAGGCGTAGATCGAGTCGCACAAGATTGGTGAATAAGGGTAAAAACTTCGCCAGGGTGATGGCTCCCTCATCGGTTATCTCATTATCGGTGATGACCAAATTTTGTAAACTCAATAGATTATCTGAAACAGCAATGTATTTGGCACCTTCGTTACCAATTTTATTGTAGAAAAGGTTCAGGGAGGTCAGGTTGACCAGAACATCAGACTGCGCCAGCCATTTCACGCCTTTTGCACCGCAAAGATTGGTGCCAAACGCCAGATTGGTTAAAGGTCTTAACCTTTCCATCTGCGAGATATCTTTTGCTCCATATTCTTTCAGGTAAGTTGCTGTAAGATCAAGCGTTTTTCCATCTTTGCTCAAGTTCATACTAACGATGCCTTCGGTCTCCGAACTGGCTCGATCCTGTCCCATTGCTGTTTTATTGCCGCTGTAATCCATTTTGCCTTTTCTCCACGCATTCGAGGTCTATGAATCCGCTAGACCTGAATTATTGTTTTATTCTTACGGTGGCCTTGATTATACACTCCCTACCCCCAATCCCCCAAGAACTACTTGCCTACTTACATGGGTCGCAATACTGGCAAACCAGAGTAAAAGGGTCTACAATATTGTAAGCAATTAGGGTATAGACCTTTTTCATCCGAGCGTGGCCCCCTAGCGGGGGTTGCAATAATGGCAAACTAAAGTTAAAAGAGGATAAAATATATACAGGCTTTTCGATAATTGACCCAATACCATCGGACGTTGTCCGGGGGGGTTGGTTTTTAGGGAAAAATATTCTAATATACGCCATCAATTATTTCACGGAGCGGTTTAATGGCTGGATTATATAGAACAGAAACGGAGATGAGTCTGGGCAATAATGTCATCGTTACCCAGATGACGCAAGCCATTAAC
>CAZECX010000061.1:0-19452 GCA_964510965.1 uncultured Nitrospina sp.
ATAACTATACTTTCATCACATATCCAACCCCCCGTAAGGTATGCAAGAGTTTGGTAGGGAAATTCTTATCAATTTTCTTCCGGAGATGATTGACATAAACATCAATTACATTTGTAAAAGTATCAAAATTATAGTCCCAGACATGTTCAGCAATCATGGTTCGAGTCAGCACCTTTTCCTGATTACGCATAAAATATTCGAGCAAACTATACTCTTTTCCCGTCAACTCGATTTCTTCATTTCCCCTGTTGACTTTATGGCTGACCAGATTCAGGGTTAGATCTGCAATTTCTAATGTAGTTTTAGACTCGGCTTTTCCCCGGCGTAATAGCACTCGGATTCTTGCAAGAAGTTCAGAAAAAGCAAAAGGCTTGGTTAAATAATCATCAGCTCCCTGGTTCAACCCCTTAACTTTGTCATCAACAGAATCTTTTGCGGTAAGAAGCAGGATGGGAGTTTCAATTTTTTGTGACCGCAGGCTGGATAGAATATCCAATCCATTAATTTTAGGAAGCATCAAATCCAGTATAATCAAATCATATTGATTTTGTTCCCCAAGATATAACCCTTCTTCACCATCGGTAGCAATATCTACTGCATAAGTTTCCTCTTCCAAACCTTTTTTAATAAACGCAGCAACTTTTTTTTCATCTTCAACAATCAGAATACGCATTTATTCTTCCCATTTTTTCTGGACTTTATGTAGCTCAATTTCTCCTTTGAGCATTTGAATATGTTTTTCACAATCTTTTTGAATTGCAGAATACATTGCACGGCAACTTTCATCGTTGGCATCGACCATAGCTTGCTTGCAAACTTTCACCGCCTCCTGGGAGGCTTCCATTGCCTTTAGTATATTGTCATTGAATTTTTTATTCATTCTCATTCCTTAAACACATTACCACGCATATTTTAACACTAACCCGCCCCGGCAAGGAGCCCTATTTCACAACCTCCAAACCCGGTGGTCAGTCTCTTTCTTCACTTAATTCGCGGCCAAACAGATATTTCACCAATATGATTCCCAATACAGCTCCCAGCAAGGGCAAGGCGTTGATCATCTCAAGAATATATTCCCCAAAAAAACCGAAGTTTTTGATAAGATAGGCGGCAAATTTAATTCCGGATTGGTCCAACAAATAAAAAATAAGGTTTATGGCGACACCACAAATAAAACCTATAAAACCTCCAAATCCAAAATAAACGTATTTCATAATTGGCAATGTTCCGGCCATAAAAAACTAGTTCAACCGGTAAAATAACAGGGGTCAGGGCAAAGACAGGCAAAACCTGTCAGGTTGTTTAAACTATTATACATTTTGTTCAACCCATTTTAAAACTCGAAGAATGAGATTGAAAGATAAAACAGCGATCATCACAGGAGGCGGTTCCGGAATCGGCCTGGCTACTGCGCGTGCCTTTTGTAAAGAAGGTGCAAATGTAGTTTTATTTGGTCGCCGAAAAGAAAAACTCCAGAAAGCAGCCGATGAGTTGGGCGGCTCGGCGATCTTTGTTCAGGGGGATATGACAAATAACGGCGACCTCGATCAACTCATTAATGAAACCCTGCATAATTTCAAAGGAATTGATATTCTTGTAAATAACGCTGGCCTGTTTAACGGAGGCCCTTTACACGACATTTCTGATTCACAATGGGACGAAATGATGGATATTAACATCCGATCCGTCTTTCAACTCACACGACGGGTTTTGCCGGTAATGTTAGCTCAAAAATATGGAAGCATCATTCATATCAGCTCTATCCTCGGTATCATCGCCAAGCCCCAAGTCGCAGCCTACAATGTTTCCAAAGGCGCCTTGAATCATTTTAGCCGTTCAATAGCTGTAGAATATGGTCCTTCCGGCATTCGTTCAAATTCCATTTGTCCAGGCTTGATTGAAACTGATATGACTGCAGACCTAATGAAGGACGAGGGCTTGATGAAGGAATGGAGTAAAGAATATCCAATAGGCCGGTTTGGCAAACCCGAAGATGTTGCCAATGCCTGCCTTTTCCTGGCAAGCGATGAATCTTCCTTTGTAACCGGGACCGTACTGCCCGTTGATGGAGGTATTACAGCACAATGAGGACAAGGCTTGACGCACACCCCTGCAAGTGATTAAAATCAGAATCACATCAAAAAAACAGATTCCCAATTATTGAAATCTACCTATGAAATATGAAACAGTCATTGGACTGGAAGTTCATGTCCAAATAAATACAAAAACAAAAATATTCTGTTCCTGCTCCACAGAATTTGGTAAGCCCCCCAATGCCAACACTTGCCCCATCTGTCTTGGCATGCCAGGGGTGCTTCCTGTTTTAAACAAACAGTTTCTGGAATCGTCAATGAAAGCCTGCCTGGCCACCCATTGTTCAATTGCTCCTATGAATCGTTTTGCCCGAAAAAATTATTTCTACCCAGATCTGCCAAAAGGATATCAAATTTCACAATTTGAAGAACCGTTAGGAATTAACGGGCATATCAACATTTATTTAAACGGGACCAAAAAGCGAATTGGACTGACACGGATCCATATGGAAGAAGATGCAGGAAAATTGATTCATGGAGAAAACCTGGGGAGTCCAGGAAAAAGCTATGTAGACTTCAACCGTACCGGGGTTCCTCTTTGCGAAGTTGTCAGTGAACCAGACTTAAGATCTCCAGAAGAAGCACGAGCTTACCTGGGCGAATTGAAATCAATTCTGGAATACACAGAGGTTAGCGATTGCAATATGGAAGAAGGAAGCTTGCGCTGCGATGCCAACATTTCGCTCCGACCTGAAGGGCAAAAAGAGTTTGGTACTCGCACCGAACTGAAAAATTTAAACTCCTTCAAATTTATCCAAAAAGCAATAGAGTACGAAGTCGACAGACAAACCCGCGTTCTGGAACAAGGCGACAAGGTAATTCAGGAAACCCGGCTTTATGATTCGGATCGTGGAGAGACTTTCTCGATGCGAAGCAAGGAGGAAGCGCACGACTACCGTTACTTCCCTGACCCCGATCTGGTTCCAGTCGTGCTTGACGAAGCCTGGGTAGAAGAAATTAAAAAAACCATCCCGGAACTTCCTGAACAGAAGCGAGAACGATTTGTATCTGAATACAGCCTCCCTGAATACGATGCTGGAGTTCTGACTTCTTCCAGAGAATTAGCCGATTATTTTGAAAAATGCACTTCACTATTTTCCAAACCAAAAATCATAAGCAACTGGATAATGGGAGATTTATTACGAGAATTAAACAAAAGCAATCAGGAGGTAAGTGAATGCCCCATTACTCCCGATGCATTGGTGAACCTACTCAAATTGATTGACGAGGGAGTCATCAGTGGAAACATCGCCAAATCTGTTTTTGAAGATATGTACCAAACCGGAAAAGAGCCGATTGCTATTGTAGAGGAAAAAGGACTCAAACAAATAACCGATGATAAAGCCATTGACGAAATGGTAGAAGGGGTTTTGCAAGCAAACCTGAACCAGGTGGAAGAATATAAAGGGGGTAAGGAAAAAGTTCTCGGCTTTCTTGTTGGGCAGGTAATGAAAGTCAGTAAAGGAAAAGCAAATCCAGGAGCAGTAAACAAACTCCTTAAAGAAAAAATGTCAGCAATGTGATTCCAGAAAGTTTGATTATGAAATTTAGAGTAACCACTATGATCCTGACAACACTTTTTCTTTTAGGATCATCAATTAATGATAAAGGAATTGCAGAATCGGTTTCATCGCAAACACAACGATTCACAGACAATAAGGACGGCACAATTTCCGACTCCAAAACCGGATTGATGTGGATGAAAAACGACTCCTATTTACATTCGGGTCACTGGCTTAACTGGTATGAGGCGAAAATATACATAAAGCAGCTGAATGAAACGGGATTTGCAAATTATTTTGACTGGCAATACCCCACAACCCGGGAATTAAAAACACTTTTCGAAGCGAAAAAATTAAACAGCGCGCAGGCGGGACGTGAAATGAAAATTCATACCGATCCCCTGTTTGGCAAGAACGGTAGCGGTTCCTTATGGTCCGCAGATGAAAATGGCAGGCACAACGCCTTTGGAGTTGTGTTTAACACAGGTGACGTTTTTAGCGGCAATAAAAAATCCCGTTCTCGAAAAGCCACAAGAGCTGTTCGATTGGACTCCATTAATCATTAATATTTTTCAGGATAGTAAAACAAAAATGGCAAATCTCGTTCTTTTTTTATCAATTCTTTCGCTCAATATATTTTTCACAAATCCGGCCGAGGCCACCTATCCCACTCCAGATATTGCTCATTGGGAGCTCTCGGTTTCGGACGAAAGGAATGATACCGATTATCCAAAAGTGGAAAATCTGGTAAAACAGAAAAAATACGATGATGCACTTTCCATATTAAACAATAAGATCAAAGAGCTTCCCAAAGAAGCCTCACCGGTAATCCTCAAAGCCATGCTCCTTCACGAAAAGGGCATGGCAAAGGAGTCATTGGATACCTTGTTGATCGGATTTAAAATGGAGCGCCAACACCCAGCCTTGCATTTTGCCTTTTGCCAGATTCACAGGAAACTCGGCAATGCAAAAATCTCTGACAGGGCTTGTATCATCTCCGCTCAACAGCATCATAAGAATCCTTTAGCACATTATGAATATGCCCAAACTGCAATGGCAATGGGCAATACTAAAGTGGCTTTAAAGGAATTATCGAAAGCCGAAAATCTTGACCCGAAAAATTCAACCTACCCTTATGAAAAAGGTATGATTTTTATTTATCTTGATAAAAATACAGAAGCAGAAGGCTCTTTCAAAAAAGCACTTTCCATTGACGAAAAAAATATCGAAGCTGCATACCAACTAGCCTATTTGTATGCCACTCAAGATAAAAAGGAACTCTCCAATACTTATACCAACAAAATCCTGGAAATGAGAGTGCAGCACCCTAAGACAGAATCAGCCAAACTGCTGAGGGATTATGTTAATACAAACGCAACTCAAAAATTACCTAAAAAAATTAACCCCTCACAATATCATTTGAGCCGATCAAAATCACTTTACAAGGATAAGCAATATGGCCTTTCAATAATTGAAATTGAAACTGCAGCAAAACTGAATCCAGGTGACTTGAAGACACAGGAAATTCTTGTAGGCATGTATAGTTTATTTTTAAGGCTGGATAATGCAGAAAAGGCAGTTTCACAATTTATTGAATCCGCGAAAGATAACAAACAATTAAAAAGTCGCGGTTATCAAGGCTGGGGAGACATTGCGATTCTTCGAGGGAAAATAGAAGAAGCAAAAGGATATTACGAAAAAGCCAGAGACCTTGGGGATCCACAAGGCATCGTCAAAGCCACTCTAGCTGAACTCCCTGAATCCGGAACCCCCATAAACCAATTACCCTTAAATCCGAATGAATTATTCATAAACCCTGTAAACTCCCTGAATCGGAAGGGAGAGATTTTCGCACATTTTGGAATGTACCAGCGCGCACTGGGGATTTACTCAATGATTCTCAGAATGGAACCATCTAACCTGACAGCTCTATTAAATATGGCTACCGTAAATTTTAAAAATGAGAAATACAATCGGGCCATATCCATTCTGGAACGACTGCTCGTTATCCATCCAAACCACGAAAATATTCTCGCGCATCGTTTACTTCTTGCCAGGTCGTATGTAATGAAGGGTGATTTGGGGGATGGAATGAAAAACATTGAGATGGCAATAAAACTTAATCCAAATTCAAAACAAATGATTGCATCCGACCCGGTATTTGAAAAATTGCGCGGCCTGGAAGCATTTCAAAACCTAATGAATTGACTAAATCATTTTTTAACTACTATTCTCTCTGGCCGATATATAGCAACGGGTAAAGAAGCTGACCCCTAACCAAAGTTAGTTTGACATTGTTCTTTGTGTCTAGTCTAATGAAAACGTTCCGACTACTAGCCATCCTTACAGGCGGTGAAATATGCGCAGTTCAAAATCAAATTTTTACACGAAGTTACTTTCCTTGACTCTCTATGCCTTGATCCTCATTCCGGCGAATACTATATTCGCTGCGGATATTTGTTATGATGGCTTAAAGGAATTGCAAAGAAGCCAGGGAGTGATTCAGGATAAAGGCGGGATCTGGGGCTATCTGGAACAATCTCAGTCTCTAAGATCAGAATCCATCCTGGGTCTACAGATTGACGGCAAACTCCAACGTCTAATTTCCACCTTTGAAAATTTATGCAGCGAAGGAAAAATTCCTAATGCAAGCCTACACGCTAAGATCCTTAGTTTGCTTGGAGATGCGAGGATGGTATTTAATAGAGCAGGAGACCGAAGAAAAAAAGAACAGTTGATGGAAACCCTCAATACCCTCCATAAAAACATTAATGAACTTCTGGAAAAACTTCCAAGTTAACAAACGATATGGCCACAAAAGAAATTAAAGAAGGAAATAAAGCACCCGATTTTACGGCTTTAGACCAGAATGGAAAAAAAGTTAAACTCAGTTCTTTTAAAGGTAAAAAAAATGTCGTCCTTTATTTTTACCCAAAAGACATGACTCCCGGCTGCACCACACAGGCCTGCGACTTTCGAGACCAACAGAAAAACTTCAAAAGTACTGTCATCCTTGGTGTTAGCATCGATTCCCCGGAAAGGCATCAAAAGTTTATTGAAAAGTATGATCTACCGTTCACGCTACTGGCAGATATTGATAAGAAGGTTGTGCAGAAATACGGAGTCTGGCAGGAAAAAAAGCTCTATGGAAAAACTTTTATGGGAATAGTACGATCCACGTTCTTAATCGATAAAAGTGGAACCGTTAGGAAAATATTTCCAAAGGTAAAAGTAAAAAATCACATTGAAGAAGTTCTTGCTGAACTAAAAGAACTCTAACCACCCGCCATCAACCTCTCGATTTCTTTCACACTTTTAGGAATAATACTCGATAGGTTCATACAACTTTTCTGGGTCATGACCAAATTGTCCTCGATTCGAATCCCGATGGTCTCATCATAAGTTTTTCTATTCAACCGAATTTTAAATTCCCCATACAGGCCTGGTTCATTACTAATCATCCAACCCGCTTTCATTGGTTGAGTCGCATAATTTCGAAAAGGATCGCCATCATGTTCCTGTTCACCCATTAAATGGCTCACGCCATGCGGCCTGTCCTTGTATCGCAGCTTATATTTACCCCCCGCCGCGCTGAACTTTTTCTCCAACCCATCATTGACGACCACCCAGCATATATGGTTTAGGTCCTCCACAGTTACTCCGGCTCGCGCAGCTTTTTCTACTTCTTTTTGGCCCTTTAGAACAATCTCGTAAAGCATTTTTTGCATGGGATTAAATTTTCCTGAAACAGGAAATGTTCGAGTAATATCAGCATGCATGGTCATCCAGCGGACCCCAAAATCAATCAACATCATTTCATTTTTAGAAATGGGATCATCGTTCTTCATATAATGAAGAATAGTTGCATTGGTTCCAGATGCTACAATAGAGGGATAGCTGAGACCATAAGGCGTATTCATTAACATTCGGCCTTCTAAAAAACCCTGCACCTGGCATTCGTTTTTGAAATCACCAAAGCTTTTCAACATTGCCTTGAATCCCTCGCCGGTAATTTCCTGCGCTTTTCTGGCATTTTGAATATCGTACTTATCCAATGGAAGTCGCAGATCGAAATGATGCGACATGATATTTTTCAGAGAATTTTTTGGCGATTTCCACTCGCGCAACCAACCTTTCAGTTTCTGTTTGAAGTCGTAATTATGATCAGTAGTGATACTGGTTTTTTTACCCTTTCGAATTCCTTCATACCAGAATGTCCCCAATGACTTTTTTTTATTTTTTACAAACCTTTCTCTAAGGACATCTTTGAATTCCTCGATATCACGCACATCTTTTATACCGGTGACAGATTGAACTTCTTTCAAACTTGCTTTATCTCCAACTCCAAACCGCACCCCTTCCCAAAATTCCATAATTCGGTCTTTGCGACCCACAAAAAGAATCTCCTTTGAAACCTTTGATTTAGGATCCAGCAGTAAAATGACATTATTCTGATTGATACCGGTCAAATACATCATGGCCGGCTCTTGATAGGTTGGACTGTGCGAATAGGCCCATACGGTTTTTCCACCCGGTCCATAAGGAACTCCCGTTACTACCATTAACGAGTCTTCCCTTTTCATCAGCTTATTTCTTCTATCGCGATATCGGCGTTTTGCGTAAGCACCCGCGCCACCATCACGAAATATTCCAGAGTGGATTTTTTTGATCGTTTTCATATATATAGTTTAACTTTTCAGTGTTTTGGATTGGAAAATATAATTTGCTTTAAATATACTACACTAAACATTGGAACTTTTTATGCTTTAACCAGGACTGCTAGAAAAATGTGTGGACGATATACCCTTACAAAATCTATCAAAGCGATTGAGTCGCATTTCAGACCTGTTCGCATGAGCCTTAAATACTTCCCCAGTTTTAATATCGCCCCTAGTCAATTTTCAGCCGTTATCACTCATTCATCCAATCAATTGAAATTGACGGAAATGAAATGGGGGTTGATACCATCCTGGGCCAAAGACACAACAATGGGAAACAAACTCATCAATGCACGATCTGAGACCCTCCACGAAAAACCCAGTTTTCGGGATTCATTTAAAAATAAACGATGCCTTATTCCAGCCGATGGATTCATCGAATGGAAAGGAAAAAAACCGCATTATATAAGAATGAAAAAACAGCCTTTGTTTGCCTTTGCAGGGTTATGGTCGACATGGGATTCAGGAGACGAGCCACTCAACACCTACACTATTATTACAACTGAGGCTAATAGAACCTTATCGCCCCTGCATTCGCGAATGCCGGTTATCTTGCACCCGGACAACTACGAAACCTGGTTATCGGCCGACAGCAATTCTTTATCTTCGCTTTTTTCGGGTTGTTTTGAGGACGAGCTGGAATTTTTCGAAATCTCTGCCTCCATTAATTCTCCCAAAAATAATGAAGCTGCTCTTTTAAATCCTGCCGGGCAATCCTCATTCACTTTTTAACTAGAATAGCCAACCACTCCTTTTCTTTTCTTTCTTCGGCGGAATTCATTGCCTGATCTAATTCCTTAATTTCAAAAGAATCTGAAAAATGATTGATGATGTCCTCCCGGGTCGTATTGAAAGGTGGCCCCCCTTCCTGTCCGGTATGGTAGAACAAGCCTGCTATCATTCCGCCTTTTCTCAAAGCTCTTGCAACAGTTGCCACATATAAAGGTCTTTGTACCGGAGAAATGGCACAAAAAAATGTCTGCTCAATCAAAAGGTCATAAATGCCATCATGAGTGGAGTCCAATGCAAAAAAATCCAAATACAGGATCTGGCTATTTAGTTGCCGTTTTTGAATAACAGAATTTAAATGATTCACAGCACCGGCAGAATAGTCGACTGCAGTCACCTCAAATCCATTTTCAGCGAGAAAGATTACTTCATGGCCTCGACCACATCCAGGCACCAGGGTTTTACCTGGGACTATGGTGTTCGATTCCAATAAGCTTACAAAAGGTGGCGCAACCTGGCCCAGATCCCAACCTAGATCGTTCTCATCGTAATGCCGCTGCCAATCCTCCCGCGAGTAACCGTTTTTATTTTCTGCCATCGTTTATTTTTTGAAATAATTCACAAGATTATCGATTGCCCCCTGCCCCATAGCTTCAACCGCTTCCACACTGTTCCCACCTATATGGGGCGTGACCATCAGGTTGCGTAAATTGAGAAACTCCAAATCTTCGAATGGCTCTGAACAAAAAACATCGAGTGCGGCACCTGATATTTCTCCCGATGCCAAGGCTATATGGAGATGTGACTGATTTACCACTGGACCTCTACTGGTGTTCACAAGAAAAGCATTTTTTTTCATAGATTGTAAAACCTTTTCATTAATCATATCTCGTGTCAAATCTGTAAGAGGCACATGTAAAGAGACAATATCAGATTCTTCTATTAACGATTCTAAAGAAGATTCTGTAGCGCCCTGTTCCCGGCAAAACTCGCTTCTATCTTCAATATCGTTGATCAGAATTTTACAACCAAAGGGTTTTAACAGTTTGATGACTTCCTTGCCAACGTTTCCGCAACCGATAATACCAACCGTTTTCCCAGAAAGATCATGACCCCCTTCACGTATCCACTCACCTTTCTTCATTCTTTCTGCGGATATAAAAATATTATGACAAAGTCCGATCATAAAACTCAATGTTAGCTCTGCTACCGACCGCTTATTGGTTCCTGAAGTCACCGCCAACTCAATTCCACTTTGCTTGATTGCATTCAGGTCTAGATTATCGAATCCAACTCCATACTTGGAGATCATCTGCAATTGCGGCAAAGCATCGAGAGTGACCTGGGTAACAGGGTCTCGGCCAATTATGGCCGCATCGGCCTCTTTAAGAAAATTGATCAATTCCGAACCTGACAAATAATCATTTTTTTCACTATAAACCGTATTTGGAAAAAGACTGGACAGTTTGGATTTGAGAGGTTCGGATTTGCAAAAGGCGGGGGGAGTGACAACTACTTTCATGGCATCAACCAAATAACTGTGTCACGATGGAGGCTCCGGCGGCATAGGTACCAATCATGGAACCAAAACTGGAAAAAAAGAAAATCAATAAAAGTCTTGCGACTCTATTCTTCCACCACATGGAATAATGAGTGATGTCATCACGTAGAGTTTCAAAATCAGCGACCTTGGGTTTTCTCATATACGACTCGACAAGGCCAACCACCATCCCCGCACCTATAGTGGGGTTCAATGATGTGAGTGGCGCAGCAAAAAATGCAGCGATTATAGATATAGGGTGCCCTAGCGCTAAAGCAGTACCCAAGGCAGACAAACCTCCATTGAGCAAAACCCAGGTGGCAACCAGTTGCCCTCCCAGTTCCGGCGATTGTTTGAATCCCACTACAAACATGCTGAGAATCAAAACACAAATACCCCAGCCGATATAGAGTCCAACTTTACCTGGCGGTGGTTTCTTATCGAGTTCTTCCAAGTGTTCTGCCTTAGGGGGAGATTCCAAATTGGGAATCATACCCATCAAATGTCCCGCTCCAATCAGGGCGAGGATTTTTTTGGGTGCGTTTGAGGATTCGGAAATCTGCGCCAACCGGCCTACCATGTATTCATCGCGCTCATCGATCAACACCCGTTTGATTTCCGGCAACTCTTCACCAAATTCACTGACTACCGCATGCAACATGTCCCCACGTTTCAAATCCTCTATCTGATCTTCACTTATTTCTTCACCCACAAAAACACCGGCAATCAAACCACCGACTATTTTAAATTTTTGCCAGAAAGAGACCTCTGTCACTAACCGATGCAAAGTGGTCGAAATATTACGATCAATAACTTCAAGGCGAAGACCTTTTTCACGAGCAAGTTCCACCGCCCGGATCATTTCTTTCCCCGCCTCCACCCCTATCCGTTCCGCTAACCTCTTTTGATAAGCGGTCAGAGCCAGATTGATTAAAAGCAGTCCGGCTTTCTTTTTTTTGAAGACTTGGTAAATATCGAGGTTTTTCCACCAGGCCTGATTGGTGATATTTTCCAGACGCGGGGCACACAATTCGACGGCGACACAATCATAGTCTCCACTGGCTATATGTTCTTCAACCATTTCAACACTCAATTGAGAAACATGCGCTGTTCCGATTAAGGTGACTTCACTGTTGTTCAGTTGCACGGTTTTTACAATATCGTTTTCCAAAAATTCTTCTCCAACGGGCGTACGCCCGGATAACTTATGAACAAATTAAGGGTCTTTATTAGATTTTAAATCAGGAATACAAAAAAACGACAGGATCGGCCCTTGGAATTCCGAAGCTTATAATTTAACATAAATCATGGCAAATCCCGAACATGTAAAAATTCTCAAGCAAGGCGCTGAAGTCTGGAATAAATGGCGTGAAATAAACCCTGATATTAAACCAGATTTGGAAAAGCAAATCTGAGGCATATGGATCTCTCCCAAGCGAACCTAAGTGATGCGATATTCATTGGTACTATCCTCAATGATACAAGCCTAAATAACGCCTTTATCGCAAACACCCATTTTTTAGACCTTGACTTATCCAATACAAATGACTTGGATACGTTAAGACATTTTAGCCCTTCTAGCATTGATCATCGTACTTTAATGAAATCGAAAAATCTGCCAAAGAAATTTTTACAGAATTGCGGGTTGCCAGAGCAGTTTATTGACAATCTACCCAGCCTTCTAAATTCCCTAGAACCTATTCAATTTCACTCGGTTTTTATCAGTTACTCCAGCAAAGACGAGGAATTTGCCCATCGGCTGCACGCCGATTTACAGGCCAAAGGAATTCGCTGCTGGTTTGCTCCAGAAGACATGAAAATTGGCGATAAAATTTGCCCTCGTATTGATGAAATGATTCATGTACATGACAAACTTTTACTAGTTTTATCAAATGATTCCATAAATAGTAGTTGGTAGAAAAAGAAGTGGAAACGGCTTTTGAAAATGAAAGCACTCGAAACGAAACAGTGCTTTTCCCGATTCGGCTCGACGATACGGTTATGAATATCAAAACCGGCTGGCCTGCTGATATCAAAAGAACACGGCATATTGGTGATTTCAAGGAATGGAAAGACCATGATACTTACCAAAAAAGTTTTGACCGATTATTACGCGACCTAAAGCAGATAGAGACCTGAGCCAGAAATATTGATAAAATAACAACCAAAATAGAAATACAGCAACCCCCTCACTCCCCCTTTACAGGGGGAAGAGGATTTTACATATCACCCTCACCCCAACCCTCTCCCCTCAAGGGAGAGGGAGCAATAAATCCCTTCTCCCCTGGAGGGAGAAGGCTAGGATGAGGGGGATTCGAAAATACATTCCCAACTATATTTATATGCAACCTTTTAAATTAAAATCCGATTACAGCCCGGCGGGGGATCAACCGCAGGCCATTGAAAAACTGGTAAAAGGTCTGGACACCGGTCCCAGTTCTCAAACGCTATTGGGCGTCACCGGATCGGGCAAAACCTACACCATTGCCAATGTGATTCAGAAAGTACAAAAACCCACATTGGTCCTTGCCCACAACAAAACTCTCGCCGCGCAGCTTTATAACGAATTCAAAACCTTTTTCCCTGAGAACGCTGTAGGTTATTTTGTCAGCTATTATGACTACTACCAGCCCGAGGCGTATTTGGCACAGACGGATACCTACATCGAAAAAGACGCCTCAATCAATGATGAAATCGACAAAATGCGGCATTCTGCAACCCATTCTCTATTTGAACGCCGTGATGTGATCATTGTCGCCAGCGTTTCCTGTATCTATGGACTGGGCTCGCCCGAAGCGTATCAGGGAATGCTTCTGTTTCTCGAAACCGGAAAACAAATGGAACGCGATTATGCTCTCTCTAAACTTGTCGAGATTCAGTACAAAAGGAATGATATCGATTTTCAGCGCGGCACCTTCCGAGTGCGTGGGGATGTATTGGAAATTCTACCGGTTTATGAAAGAAATGAGGCGATTCGTATTGAATTTTTTGGTGACGAGATCGAACGCATCACATCTTTTGATCCTCTCACCCGGCAAACAATTGCGGAACTGGATCGGATTGCTATTTACCCTGCCAGCCATTATGTGACGCCTCAGGAACCACTTCAACGGGCTATGGTAAATATTCGCAAGGAACTGCTTGAACGGATTGGTTATTTTGAAAACCAGAACCTGCTAATCGAAGCGCAACGGATTGACCAGCGAACCTTGTTCGATTTGGAAATGATAAAAGAAGTGGGTTATTGCCAGGGAATTGAAAATTACTCGCGTCACTTAATGGCGCGGGAACCGGGAGTACCGGGCCCTACCCTTTTGGATTACTTCCCAGAAGACTCCCTGTTCATCATAGACGAAAGCCATGTGACGCTGCCCCAGTTGCGCGCTATGTTCAAGGGTGACCGATCCCGAAAAGAAAGTCTGGTGCGTTATGGTTTTCGCCTGCCTTCTGCTTTCGACAATCGCCCCCTTAAATTTGAAGAGTTTAACAAACATGTCAAAGACATCATCTATGTTTCCGCAACACCGGGACCTTATGAACTGGAAAAATGCGGAGACGATGTCACCGAACTGATCGCACGCCCCACTGGATTGATTGATCCGGAAATCGAAATCAAACCCATAGCCAGCCAGGTCGATGACCTATACAATCAAATTCGTATTCGTGCAGAAAAAAACCAGCGTACCCTGGTCACCACCCTGACCAAACGGTTTTCGGAAGACCTCACCGAACATCTTTCGGAAATGGGACTCAAGGTAAAATACTTACACTCCGACATTGTCACGTTGGAAAGAACACAGATCATTCGGGAACTTCGATTGGGCGAGTTCGATGCATTAATAGGAATAAACTTACTTAGAGAAGGACTCGATATCCCTGAAGTTTCATTAGTCGCTGTATTGGATGCGGATAAGGAGGGATTTTTAAGGTCGACCACTTCTTTGATCCAGACTTCAGGGAGAGCAGCTCGGAACCTTGATGGAAAAGTAATTTTCTATGCCGATACCATTACAAAATCCATGCAAGCGGCCATGGATGAGATGAGTCGACGACGAAAAATTCAGTTGGAATACAATAAAACCCACAACATCACACCGGCTTCCATCAAAAAATCGATTCAGGATAGCATGGAATATAAAGAAGCTGATGAATTTGAATTGGCAGTAGCAGAAGAAGAGGAAGCCTATGAATCAGGAGTGCCTGTCCTGGAAATGATCGCAAAACTGGAAAAACAAATGTTGGCGGCAGCAAAAGATCTGGACTTTGAAAAAGCTGCAGAACTTAGGGATCGGATAAAAAGAATGCGGGCGAACGATTTAAAAATAATCGCCGGATGATTTAGCGCGCATCATTTCTTCGATCAGCCAGGCGTAACTGAACGAACTTGGTAATGGTCGCTTCTGTTTCAGGGGAAATATCATGAAACTTTATACCTGTCACAAAAGGAGAGGTTTCACTTTTAGGATTTTTTCTTAAGTTTTTGACATCCGCCATCTGGTTTTGGATACCTCCGCAATTAGGAATATTAAAACTCAAATTCAGTTTATTTTCTTTAGCTATCTGTTTGGTATGAGTGAATAAAATTCCGCTTGAACTGATGTCCCGAATAATTCCCACTCCTTCATACCTTTGACCTTCCGTTTCATAGTAATAACTAATAGGGATATTTGATTTAAATCTTTCACTTTTGCGCAGGTTATGCGAATCATATGAGCGTGGCCATTCAATAATCAAAAGCGTAATAGCTTGAACAAAAGAGAGGATGGATGTCGATTTAAAATTTACGAATAATCCTTCCTTAGTGAAATGCAGTTGTATTCCCGTTTGCGGAGCAATTCGAAAATCTTCCACACCCACTCTAGGTAAATCCAGGATAATATATTGCCCCTTGCGCCAGCCACGAACGAAAACCTGGAAAATTTCCCCTCGCACCGTAATGGTCACCTTTTGGCCCATTACCAATGGAAGTTCTTGTTTATTAAATGCCATATACCTAGATTCCTAAAATCAGACTCAAAAAATTTCTATAGCACCAATCCCAAAATTAAAGGGATTAAGAACCATAAGAACGCCCACAATTTATTTAGCGGTAAATCTTCCTATAAGGTTGAGGTGATAAAGTACTGAATTTTGAGTCTTTGTTCAAGAAAAAAACCATCAAATGGACAGGAATTCCCAAAAATTGAATTTGAATAGAAAGAAGGTTATGCAGCGGGTTGAGGGGGGTATAACTGAAAATACTTTTTAAAAATCTTTTGCGCAATGGGTGCTGCGGTAGCGCCACCATGACCTCCATGCTCTACTAAAACAGCTACTGCAACCTCTGGCTTCTCATAAGGAGCAAATGCAACAAACCACGCATGGTCTCTGTATTTATAGGGAATCTCATCCTCTTGCTCGATCTCCTCATTGGATTTCATTCGAACCACCTGCACAGTTCCAGTTTTTCCTGAAACAATAATATCCTTTAACCTCGATTTTTTTCCCGTTCCCCTAGATCCATTTACCACATCGCGCAATGATTTTCGAATGACTTCCAGGCTTTTCGAGCTACCCGCAATTTTTCCTTTAATTTCAGGGAAATACTCTTTGATCGCTTTCCCACCCGGTTCTTCAATTCGTTTCACAAGATAAGGTTTAAGCAACATGCCTCCATTTGCGACCGCAGCCATCATGTTTGCCTGTTGCAAGGGAGTGACCAGGTTATACCCCTGGCCAATGGAGGCAGAAATTGTTTCCCCCAATAACCAGGGTTGCTTCCGATTTTTTAATTTCCATTGAGTGCTTGGAACGAGTCCACTTTTTTCTCGGCTTAAACCCAACCCAGTAGGAATTCCAAAACCAAATTTTTTCGCATAGCGTGCCAGGGTATCGATTCCCATCCGATGACCCACCGTATAAAAAAACACATCACAAGACTGTACAAGAGCATCGTGTAAATTCACGGCTCCATGCCCCCTTTTTTTCCAACATCTATATCGTCCACGACCCAATTTAAAATGTCCGGGACAGTAAATAGTGGTATGAGGGTCTATCACCCCCTCTTCCAAAGCAGCATAAGCCACAGCAATCTTGTAGGTCGACCCTGGAGGATATTGACTATGAATAGAACGGTTTTGCAGAGGATGCATCTCATCATTGATCAGTTTTTTCCAGTTCTCTGGTGTTATTCCTGCCGCAAACTCATTCGGATCAAATGAAGGTTTACTCGCTATTGCCAGAACCTCTCCTGTTTGGACTTTCATCACGACAACAGATCCATTCATGATTTTTTCAGGAGTACTGACCATAGCCTTCTCAAGCTCTTCCTGAACCCTCACATCCAGAGTAAGAACTAGGTTATTACCACTTTCAGAAGGAAGTTTCCGTAAAGTTTTTAGCTCCCTTCCTGAAACATCGGCTTCAACTTCCTTGTGCCCCTTTTTGCCCCTCAAAGTGGACTCAAAAACATTTTCAAGACCATTTTTTCCTACAAAATCCCCCTGACTGTAAAACGGATTATTCGAACTTTTCAGTTTGGCTTTTGAAATCTCCCCCAAATACCCAAGGATGTGAGACATTAAATGTTTATAAACATAATTTCTTAGTGGCTCCGCTTTAATTTTAATCCCTGGAAGACGCATATTATTTTCTTCAACAAATGCGACTTCTTCACGAGAGATATCAGCTTTTATCAGGATATCTTTAAAGGATTTTTCCCTTTTGATATTTATCTTTAACTTATCACGCTCAAATTTTATTTTCTTTTCAAGGAAATCAAGAGAAGACTCTGAATCTCGGGCGTCCTCAGGAGTTATATAAAGATTAAAAGAAGGTCGAATGCTTACAAGGGTTTCTCCGTTCCTATCTTTAATCGTCCCACGGTAAGCAGGAAGACTGACCATGCGCACCCGATTGTTTTCTGACAGGCCCGTTAAATATTGCCATTTTAAAATTTGCAGATACCAAATTCGCATGGACAAACAAAGAAACGCCGAAATAATCAGAATCGCAAAAAAGCGAATCTTTTTTTTAATCGTATCGTTGGTTTCTGTACCGTAGCGAAACATATTTATTTACCTCGTGCCATATAAGGGTCCAAGGTTTTTAACTTTAACCAGTTCTCTAACCGGTTTAAGACGATAAATAAAACCGGCCCCACCATTCCGTTATAAAAACTATAAGCTGGCAAGGCCTGATATAAAAAGCTGGTCGCAACTTCACCTTCCAAAACAGTGTTCATCGAAAAATAAAACACCAAACCATCAAACAAGGAAGATACGATCATGAAAAAAGCAACGGGGATTACCCCTTCAACATAAAACTTATCTTTGAGAGCCGAAAAAAACAAACCAATAAAACTTTTAGACAAAGTGTTGACCCCCAACAATCCGCCAGAAAGACTATCCTGCAATATTCCTATCATCATACCAGACCCAATACCCATAGCCCTTGAGCAATGGACACTACAATATACTACCCAGATTAACGCCAGATCTGGAACCACTCCACCAATTGAAAACATTCCTAACCAGGTGGTTTGAATAGAAAATAAAATTATAACTATTAGAATTTGTGCAAGGTAATACATGCTATGGATCAAGAAAGGAAAACAAGGACTTCTTCCAATTTAGATAAATCCGAACTAGGAGCAAGCGTAATTTCCTGAAATAACCCCTGCTTTTTTTTAACAACCTGAGATACCGTCCCGATAAAAAGCCCTTTAGGAAAAATCCCGCCCAGACCTGAAGACAGGACTCGGTCACCTACTTTAATTTTAGCGGTATTTGGAACGTACTTTATTTCACATTGTTCTTCACCTGTACCCACTACAACTCCCGAAACACGACTATCTTGAAAGAGAGAGTCCACAGCACTACGAGAATCTATAGTTAATAAAACTTTGGATGTAGTAGGTCCGGCATGAATGATTTGACCGATGACACCAGAATTTGTTACCACTGCAAGGTGCCTTTTAATACCATGTCGGGAACCTTTATCGATAACCACAACCTTGGACCATTGCGTTGCGTCTCTACCAATTACGGAAGCAACCAACGACTCTTTTTTTCGGTCATCCTGGTAAGCCATTAAACCCGCAAGTCGTTTCTGCCGAGAAATTCTCTCTATCAGCTCATTTTTCTCATGAACGAGTCTCTCTACTTCTAATTTAAGTTGCTCGTTTTCCTTAGAAACATTTACAAGGTCAAAATAATGATCGATACCATCTGAAACAGATTGAACGGATTGTGTGAACAGGTTTTGAAACGGGGATAAAATAAGACCGGCCAATGAGTCGAGGAAGGACAAACCCTCTTGCTGTTTGGCACTTATACTCATCAAGGCCAAAGAAAACAGCAAAATGGAAAAAACCAGAATAATATTTTTTCTTCCTTTGGGTCCCTTGTTGGGCACTGCTAAATAGTAACCTTTCTCAGTAACTTGGGATCAGCTAAAACTTTGCCCGCACCTAAAGCTACCGCTGAAAGAGGGTCTACCGCCAAAGTTATGGGCAGACCTGTTGCTTCTTTAAGTAGGATATCTAATCCTTTAATAAGTGACCCGCCTCCAGCAACCACCACGCCCTTATCCACAATATCAGCAGCCAACTCCGGAGGCGTGCGTTCCAGAGCGATTTTCACAGCTTCCACAATGGTTCCAAAAGTTTCGGTGAGCGCTTCTCGGATTTCCTCGTCAGATATAATCAATGTCTTAGGAATACCCGCGACTAAATCTCTACCTTTAACTTCCATTGTCATGCGCTTTTTCAAGGGATATGCGGAGCCAATATGGATTTTAACTTCTTCGGCAGTTCGCTCACCAATCAAAAGGTTATATTTTTTCTTTATATAATTTACGATGGCTTCGTCCATCTCATCTCCGGCAATTCG
>CAZECX010000062.1:0-7993 GCA_964510965.1 uncultured Nitrospina sp.
CGCTGAAAGTTTGCTGAAACTCACCCCAGCCTTTTCCGATGGCTTTAGCAAGTTTAGGAAGGTTTTGTGGGCCGATCACCACAACGGCGATCCCCATAATTATCATCAGCTCAAAAAATCCGATATCAAACATTCATTGGCTCCTTAATTATTCGGGTAGCGCTATTTTAGCAGAATCGACAGCAAATATCATCTGTAGAGCGGAAACTATTTTGCAGTTCCTTTACCGAAGGTCTTGAAAAATCAGGCTATTAAGGTAGACTGATGGAAGATTTATGAAAATTGTACGCGGAACCAAAAATATAAGCGACGCCTTACCTTACCCCGTGGTGACTCTGGGCAATTTTGATGGGGTGCATGTAGGCCACCAGATACTTTTCAGGAAAGCTGCTGAGATTGCGCAGGAGAAAAATGGCACCTCCATCGCGTTCACGTTCGAGCCCCATCCATTAAAAATCATTGCTCCTGAAAAAGTTCCTCCATTGTTGACGCATTTCCATAAAAAAATGGAACTCATCGAAGCCTGCAATATTGACAGCGTTATCTGTGCCGATTTCACCCGAAAATTTGCGGATAATAGTCCCAGGGATTTTTCAGAAAATATTCTCAAAGAAAAAATCGGCGCGAAAGAAGTCGTGGTCGGATTCGACTACGCATTCGGTCGCGGTCGAGAGGGCACTATTCCCTACTTGAAAAAGATGGGAGAAGAATTCGGATTCATCGTTCATGTGGTAGACCCTTTTCAACTCGATGGGTTAACGGTCAGCAGTTCGCATGTGCGTGAAGTCATCGAGTCCGGTAATATGGAGTCCGCGAAAAAATTTCTGGGCCGCTATTACTCGATCGTTGGTCCCGTTGTTGCCGGCTACAAAACAGGGCAGGCTATCGGATTCCCCACCGCAAACATCGACACCAGCAAAGTGCAGATTCCGGGCACAGGGGTTTATGCCGTGCGAATGATCTACCAAAAGAACTCATATGATGCAGTAGCCAATATCGGGTTCAATCCCACCTTTCACCGCGACCGATTGAGTGTAGAAGTCCACATCTTCGATTTCAATAAGGTGATTTATGGTAAAGAGATAGAGGTGGAATTTATTTCGCGCATCCGCAGTGAAATAGAGTTCAAGTCGAAAGATGAATTGGTCGTTCAGATCCAAAAAGATATTGAGAAGGCCAAAACCATTCTTAAGGAAACAAGTTGAATAGTATGAAAAAGGAATTACGTTGAAAAAAATAAAACAAACAATATTAGGGCTGGTCGTTGCTTTTGGTGCGCTTTACTACACCTTGCGAAACGTTTCCCTTGAAGAGCTGGCGACCTCATTAAAAGAAGCAGAGCTTATTTATATCTTGCCGGGCCTGGTGCTCATTTGTCTGAGTTATGTGACCCGTGCTTATCGATGGCAGGCTTTGTTGAGTCCTTTCAAAAAAATTCCCGTAAAAGAAATTTATTCGCCACTGATGATCGGGTTCATGGGAACCGTTCTTCCAGCGCGGGCGGGGGAGTTTTTGCGCGCCTATGTGGTGGGGAAAAAACATAACATCACCTTTTCAGGAGCGTTTTCAACCATCATCGTAGAACGCCTTTTCGATTTGGTGTGCTTGATGGGAATGTTCGTCTGGGTCTTTGTGTTTAACGCTGAAATGTTCGACCCCAACCTGACCTTTTCAGGGATCTCCGTGCAAAACATGGCCGTCGGGTTTGGTCGCGTCTGCTTTATCCTGGTCTTCGGTCTGCTGGCGTTCATGTTTATGTTGGCCTGGCAGGAAGAAAAAGTAAAAGGGTGGATAAGCAGGCTCATTCGACCCCTGCCTGAAAGATGGAAAGAAAAAATAATTTATATGGTGAGCGAGTTTGCGTTGGGGTGCCAGGTCATCAAAAATAAAAAAGCGTTGATGCAGATCATCCTGTTCTCGGTGTTAACGTGGGCCATGATCGTCAGTTTGTATTATCCTTTTTACTACGCATTCGATCTGCAAACCAAGTCGGTCGATTCCCTCCTTATATTGACCGTGATGGTTTGCATCCTCATTACCGTGTTGCCCACTCCCGCTTTTTTGGGGTCTTATAACGCCGGGGTACTTATCGCATTACACGAAATCATGGGCGAAGCAGAAGTGACCGCCGTTAGTTTTGGCATGGTGGTGTGGGCCGCTTCGTTTCTGGTGATTTTCGTGAGTGGATTCTACTTCATCTTCAGCGACCATATGTCCGTCAGCTCCCTGATAAAAGCAGAAGAAGAGGCCGAACACGAATTAGAAGAAGCCGAACACTCAGCTATAGATAGCAAATAACCGGGCCCCGCCCGGGGGGAATATTTTTTTCAGCCTAAATGAATATCCCTCTCCCCAGGTGGGAGAGGACTAAGGTGAGGGGGGGCTGATAACAACCTTTGTTGTTAATCCAGACCCGCAGAGATTTTTCTCCCTCCTTCTTAAGGAGGGCCGGGGTGATTCACCTTCAGGGTAGTCGAGTCGCCCTCGGGATGATTTACCTTACGAAGGGGTTATTTCTTATTCCTTGAAAAATCTGGTAGCCCCTTTATAATACAAACCTTCAACAGGTTAGGGTAAGCCGAAGTGGCGGAATTGGTAGACGCGCATGATTCAGGTTCATGTGCCCGTAAGGGTGTGGAAGTTCGAGTCTTCTCTTCGGCACCACCTTCCCAGGTGGGGGGGGATTGTTAACCCCCTTTTGAATTCGTGCCCCCGTGATATTCTTCCGTAGCTGTGATGACCACTTCCCTAATCTTCATGCCCTGAAAGGGTATTTCGTGCCCGCATTATATTCTTCCTTGAAATTTGTGCCCCGGAGGGGTAGATCCAGGTTGGCTCCTCTCTGGAAGAGGAAACCCTTTTTAAAGATTAAATTCATTAAAAAATCTCTACCTTTTTATTTTGATTTTAAGGAATGAATAAAAAAAAGATAGTTCAAACCCTGAAAAAACTCCTACCTCAAATTAAAGTAATCACAACTAAATATCCAGCAAATATACCCTTAGACGAAAATTTAAGAATCTCAAAACTACGAGAAGAATTAAAAATCATAGGGCCATTAAAAAAAGTTCTACAAAAAGAAAACGAATTTAAAAAACCGAAAAACCCTAGTTACAATAATGGGAGAGGATATGGGCCATTTAGATCAAATGAAGCTGCATTGTTCTTATGCCATCAAGGGGGACAATTTGGGGCAACAAATGCTGTAAATAAGCTAATAAAAATTTTTTCCCATAAGGAGACTGATTTAATTTGTTTAATGGCACTTCGGGGGATAAACTGCAAAAACAAAATTCAGCTTACAAAAAAAGTAAAAATGGTGCCCCTTTCCCAATTGCCCATATCAAATATAAAAGTTTCTCTAGAACAGCAAAACCCCATCCAATTACTAAATATATCCAATTTCTCCGCTTTCAATTCCTTGTCTATGCCCTTTTACAACATAGAAAAGGCCTTTCTAATAACAACTATTAAAGTTAAACCTGTATTGTTTGATAATAGGACGAAAAAAGTTGGTTTAAGCCCAGCCTACTTGGAAGCTACTTCTTGCTTAAATAACATTCGTCTCTGCCTAACGGCAATTGGAATTTGTTCTCCATTGGAAGAATTTAGTTGGGTCCAATTTAAGGATGAAGCCCTAGAAGACGCAGTCCACGCCTCATCTTCGAGGTCATTTAAGCATATTGAAATTATACCCCGCAAACTTCGTGAATCTAAAAAGATACAAGAAAAAGAAGCAGCTTTATTTATAAAAAGTTTTTTGAAATTGGATGGTAAATTTAAAAAACGAATTGTAATAGCGCTTGAACGTTTAAATCAATCAATGCGCCGACAAACAGTTGGAGAAAAAGCTGTTGAAATATCAATCGCGTTAGAAACCCTTTTATTAGGCGAAGAAAAAGGAGACAACATATTTAAAACATCCCTCCGCTCTGGAATAGTCATTTCCCCAAACTTAAGTGATAGGAGGGAATGCAGAAAAATTATAAAGAAAATATATGGTTATAGAAGTGACCTCGTTCATAAAGGTGAGAATAGCAATAATGTTTCCAATTCTGTTGACATTACAGAACGAGCAATTCATTTCACAGCAAAAATAATAACAATCTTAATCAAATATGGTAAAGATCCGGAGTGGTCTGAATTAGAATTGTCTGGAAAACCTTTAAAATAAATTATCTTAAAACAGACTCAATTTATTTTAGGGATCCTGAACCCAACCTGGATAAACAGTATTGCGCCTGGGTGGATTCTCAATCCCTCCACACATGATCCCAGGTAACTGTGGAACTAAAGAAAAGTCAAGAGTACATGAACTCAATTAGTTCTTTGTAGCTGGAGTGGTGTCGTGCTTCCGAGATTGCGTTCAAATAAGAAGCCCTGTGTTGTTTTGGATCTGCCTTTAAACACAGCCCCCAAGTGGGAATTTGAAAATTTTCTCTTTTACAAATATGCTCTGTAAGTATCCGGCTAGTGCGACCATTTCCATTTGCATATGGGTGAATCGTCAAAAATTGTTCGTGAAACCGGGCAACTAGTTCCCTGTCATCGGAATATGTTTTATTTCTTAGCCAATAAGTTAAATCCTCTTCCAGTTTACGAATATTTTCAGAAATATACCCGGGATGATTGAAGTCAGGAATGGAAAGCTCATGCGTACGAAACTTTCCTGCCCATTTCCACACTTCTCCAAATAGTTTCTTATGAAGACGGTTCCAAAACGCGTAGTCCAGATACTTGCCTTTATAATCTTCAAGCCAAATAAGCCCATCCGTTATATTTGCTTCTTCAACCTCATCTAACTCACCACTCGTTTCAATGTGTTTTGGAATTATTTCTTTTTTGAATTCATCAGGAAGAGGTGTTCGACCATCACGGTCCTTAAATAGAAATTTCTTCACCAAACCTTTCCTTGGTTAACTAGCTTCTCTGCCAACCGGCGAATTCTCTTATTTATTTCAGATTGAACTTTTTGGTCCTCTAGAGACATATGAAGATCTGCTCTTTCTATAATTCTTTTTGCCTTTTTGTAGGCTTGTTTTTCAATGAATTTTCGCATGTTTGTTTTTGGGATAAACGTATAAGTTAACTCACAGTTCATCGCAGACGCAGCTCTTTGAAGCGTATCCAAGTTGAGATTGCTTCCATTAATTTCTCGACGTTCAGCCTGGGCGATTGTTGAAGTAGCTACGCCCGTATTATCTGCAAGATTACTTAAAGTCATACCAAGAGCCTCCCGGTACTGACGGATCAAGCCTGTTTCAACCGACTTCCCAGATCCCCACGGAAGCTTTTGTTTGCGACGTTCAATTTGTTCTAAAGTTAAAAGATTTGGTTTGCTCATGGTTTTTTCTCCTTAAAAAATTATGTATTAAAACATATAAATTGTCAATATATTTTTGTATATATACATAATTTATATCGGTAAATACTTATTATTTCTTAAGTTAGGGGAATTTAAATATTGTTTATAATTTGGCAAACCTGGTGTCGGCTATCATTAATTAGCTAAATAGGGCAAAACTGCACTGCTAAAAGGAAAATTTGGCTAAGCTAGAGATTTTGTGACTTCAAAAGAATCAATGACTGGCTTGGCACATGATCTCAAATATTACATCAAATAAAGCCTTGCCGATTGTTCCTAAAAATTGAGCTTTAAGATGAGATTTATTGGAAAAAATAAAGTCAATAAATATTTATACTTTTAACAAGTAATTATTTATCTTGGTAAATTATGAAAACTAATTTATTAGAAAAACCAACCTTAAGTGCGAGGATTAAATCTGCGCGAAAACAAGCAGACATCACTCAAGAAGAACTTGCCTCAACCCTTCAGCTATCTAAACAACAAATTTGGAATTATGAGCACGATAAGTCCCAACCTTCCCCCGACCAACTCCTACTAATAGCCGACACATGTAAAGTTGATCCCGGCTGGCTCCTCTCTGGAAGAGGGAATCCTTTTTAAAATTCTTTATAAGCCTTATATTCTTTTTTGCGCTCTAAAAACCCTTTAATCCCGGAACCTATTTGAGCAACTTCTAGAGAGTGGGTTAAACGAGTTCTGTAATAATCACTTTCACCTAAGCCCAAAACTTGGGTTTTAGATTGAAGCCTTCTAAATGCAGAGGAATGAATCATTCTCCCTCGATCACGATGAAATTCGCTTCTATAATCGTTTTCTCTTTTATTTGATTGACCAGAACGACGTTCTTTCCAAATTTTCATATGATCCCTCTAAATTTGGTTTTAGTTTGAAAATATTTGGAATGCCTAATGGTATTTCAGGAAGATGATATAGTCAAATATGGGAAATTTAGAGAAAAATGTCTGGTTCTATAACCTCAATAAATTCAATGATTGGACTGTTATACCCTTGTAGGGCACGAGGAATAGGGTTAGTTATAACGCATGATCTTACCTCATGTGCGTGGGCGGGGGCAAAATTTTAGGATCGGCCAAAAAATTTTTCAGCGTGTTGCTAAGGCCTGTGTTTAATAGGCGGATTGACGCTTTTCGAATTTGTGAGAGTGAAGAACTCGCTTCGCTTCCTTTGCCAGGGCTTTGAGTCCTGCCGCGACCATTTCCTGCAAATTTTCTGAACCGGATTCCACACTTTCTTTTAAAGCCAGTACCTTTTTCTGTTTGGCTAGGTAAAGCAGTCCCTGAAGGCGGACGGTATTTTTCTCGTTGTTGAGTTTTCGCCGGAACAGGAAGATCAGGTCTTCACTATATTTTTTGGCCAGTTGTCTCAGGCTTTCCCGGGTAACGGGTCCTATAAAGGGTTTCCCCGTTTTGGCAGGTACTATTCTTGCGGGGTCGAGTTTTAAAAGTGTTTTTCGAATTATTTTGGGATCAGAAAAAAGGTCGCTTTTCTCTTCGCTTCCACGGTTTTCTATTACCCGGAGGGATTTAGGAAATACCAGCATCTTAATGGCGCTGTCCGATTTACCTTCATCTATAAGGTCCGCCCATACGGGTGCAGCTATGAATGAGAACAGCAGCAACGCCAAAGAGAAAATTGTTCGCTGGGTTTTTGATGCGGTAGTTTTCATAACGGATGCTGTTAGAATAGAACCCCTTTTAAACCCGAACAAGAAAAAAATAGGCGGGTAAATTCATTTTTTATCGTCCTTTGACCGCCAAAATATCGCGTTGAGCTTCAATGACCATCTGCAACCGGGCACGAAATACCCTTTCAGGGCATGAATTGTAAGGAGTAATTATCACATACCCCAATTCGGGGCACGAGAGTTTAGGAATAATATAACGCATGATCTCTAATGTAGTAATTAGTTCTTATGGGTTTATACTAGTTTAATATTATTTTGTTGCAGAAAACCAAGGGTGAGCTTATGTCGTGGTGGGATTTAGCAAAAAAACTTTGGGACACTAAATTCGGCAAGATTCTGGTTGGTTCCGTTGCGACTTTGGGCCTGGCAATTTTTCTGGAAGCTTTTCTGTTGAGCGGTACTATTATTTTTTACGGGAAAATATCCATGGACGAGACTCTTTCAATTCCAGTGACTGAACCCGGCACTCGATATTTGGTAGAAATTCGCCGCCGCCAGGACCCTAACAGGAGATCATTGAAATACGTCATAAATGACCCAAATGGAAATGTTGTGGCTCAGGATACTGATTTGCTTCCCAATAGAAATGATTTATACGTTTCTTTCCAGGCAAAGGGAGCAGGTGACTATCTTATTTCAGTTGAGTCCAACGATAATGTGAGTGCCCCGGTTCCTATCCAAGTGGTGGAGAATGATCGTAGGGTGATAGCGCCCTTCTTGAATAAATATCATATTCGAATTTTTCAACCTAAACGCGAGCTCTAATATACCTTTGCGCTCTCAGTAGCTCTCTTTAAAATTCAAAGATCCCTTGCAGGGCACGAAATACCCGTTCCGGGCACGAAGGTTAAGGAAGAATATAACGTACCCGTTCCGGGCACGAAGGTTAAGGAAGAATATAACGTACCCGTTCCGGGCAC
>CAZECX010000062.1:8093-19003 GCA_964510965.1 uncultured Nitrospina sp.
GAAGGTTAAGGAAGAATATAACGTACCCGTTCTACCCGTGACCGGGCATGAAATTTAATGAATGGATATCACAGGGGCACGAAGGTTAAGGAAGAATATAACGTATGATCTCTAATTAAGAGATGCGCATGATCTCACCTGTAGGACCCCCCCTTTTAAGGGATAGTATGCATTTGACATATTGCTTATATTATAGGCAATACCAAACTAAGACATGCTGAGCCTTATTCTTTAATATTAACAATTTAGAGGTGTACCCTGGAAAAAGATCCTATTTTAGAATTCGTTGAACGGTTGCCCTTTTTCAAAGAATTTTCGGACCAGGAAAAATCTAAACTATTTGAAGCACCGGGAATTTTTGAAAAACACGAGAACGGAAAAATCATCATTAAAGAAAGGGAGTTTGGCGCTGCTCTGTATGTGCTTCTGACAGGCTCCGTTCTAATTACAAAATCAATTGTGGCTCCCGTTCGGGAAGGGCACATTTCCCTTCAGGAACCCCAAGAGATTGACATCGTAGAATTAAAGGCCGGATCTATTTTCGGTGAAGTTTCTATGCTCACCAATCGCCCAAGAAATACCAACGCCTATGCCAATTCCGAACAAGTTGTGGTCATGAAAATCACCAAAGAAATCATAGAAAAATTTAACTTAGTGATTCAAAAGAAGTTTCAAGACCAGTTTGTTCTAACTCTCATTCAGAGGCTGGATGATATTAATAAACAATATATGCAATTAAAATCCAGTATCGGAAAAGGGCAATAAATTTCTTTTCTTAAAGCCTTCAAACTCAATGACCGGATTGGCATACCCCTACGGGGCATGAAATTTTTGGTTGATATATAACATACCCCTGCTACCCGTATAATACCCGTTCCGGGCATGAAAGCTAAAGTTGCCATATAACACGGGCATGAAGTTTAAGGAGTAATTATCACAGGGGCATGAAATTTTTGGTTGATATATAACATACCCCTGCTACCCGCATAGAGGGCATGAATTATATTGAAGAGGGTGCATGCATGACACAAGCGGATGAGAATGCGCAAGGATTGGATTTCGCTATTACAATGCCGTCCTTAGGGGACATCGTGCTAAAAATTTATTAAATGGGTTCTTGAATATTTTTTAGCTGGGAAGACATGAAGTTTGAAATAACTCGTGTCTCTTCTGAAAAGGAGGGAGTGATATCTATTTCTTCTTTGACTCTTTCAAAGGCGTTGGCAATTCTTCCTATCTCACCTCGTTCCTCAGAAACTTTTATATTCATTTCAGAAACTCTTCGAAAAAGGACTTTTATAAACTCGACATTAAATTTGTTAATGATAACAGGATTAAGAGCGTCCAACATGGGTCGATCTATCCGAAGAACATGACTGTTAACTTCGGCAATGACATTTTTATTGCGTGGGGTGACGGGTAGGGCAGGCATCGTACCAAAAATTGAGTTAGGCGAGAGAGTCGAAATAATTACATTCGGTAGATGGTTCTTTTTTAATACCACCTTCCCATCAAGAAGGATATATAGTGATGGGTCGTTGGAATCTTGTTGAACGATTACACTCTCTTTACGATATTGGACAAAGTTTTGGGCGAAACTGGCAACTTCCGCCTTTTCCCCTGAATGGAAGTTGTCAAAAAAAGCTAAACTTTCTATTAACTCCAAGCCTGGTAAATTCTCCATAAGCTAAATTCCTCTCCCCAAAGTTTTAACTTATATCTAATATTATAAGGAGGTATTGGTAAAAATTACAAGGAGATTAAATATAAATTGAAAAATGGAGCAAGTTTACCCTTTCTGCCCCATTTTTCAGTATTTCCCAGGGAAGTGCAAAGTCAAATTAAATATGATATAGTAATATTTAGTTTGACACTGGGAGGGTGCCAAAATTGAATAAAAGCCTTATAATTAAACCTACTTTAGGATCAAGAATAAAAATCGCCAGACAACTGGCAAAAATGAACCAGGAGGCACTTGCCGAAATTCTGGGAATTACCAAACAACAAATTTCCTGTTATGAAAATGAAAAATCGGTTCCACCCGCCGATAATGTCCTTATTATAGCCGATACCTGCAAGGTTGATCCCGGCTGGCTTCTCTCCGGAAGAGGAAATCCTTTCCAGACTTTATAAATTCACTATAAAAAATGAGACTAAACTCAATTTTTGGCCTATTGATAATCCCTGAAAATTTATTGATCGTGTTGGCTTAGATCTTATTTTTTGGAAAGCATTATTGTATAAAAAGGTCAGATATAATGTTGTTTGAATTACTAAATTTAATTTTTGAGGTCATGATGTCTGGAATGAAAAAAATTATTGGTTTAAGCATGCTGATAGTGGGTCTTATTATGGCGACCCATGCGAGTGCGGGAACATTGACTAAAATGGATGTGAAAGTGGGATCGGGAAAAGAAGCGATTGCGGGTAAGATGGTGAATGTTCATTATACGGGTTGGCTGTTAGATGAATCTGCTCCAAAGGAATGTAGTGGACTCCCCCCCTTCGTTAGTTTGAAACGCGTGCAAAGCTGCCTGGAGAATAAAGGAAACAAGTTTGATAGTTCCCGTGATCGTCCGGGCAACTTCAAATTTAAATTAGGGGTAGGGCAGGTCATCAAAGGTTGGGACCAGGGCGTGCAAGGCATGAAAGTTGGAGGGAAACGGACATTAATCATTCCACCCTCTTTGGGTTATGGCGCACGGGGAGCTGGCGGCGCAATTCCACCCAATGCCACTTTAGTTTTTGATGTTGAATTGATAGATGTCCACTAGGTGCCAGACAGACAAGTGCTGTATGGAATAGAATTGTAGTGTCCGCTTTTAGTCTATTTAAATAAAAAAGACTCTTATTTTAAACCCCTTAAAAATCAAGGTAAATATCACACATGATCTCACCTTGGGGGAGTAATAGTAAAAATTAAATTTTCATCTATTTGGAGTTAGGTCCAGGTTCAGGTGAATAAAATCCGGTAGGATCTTGGGGCATCCCTTCACCCGCCCCGGTAAAGGCATATAAAAACTCATAAATGGGTAATGGGAGTTGCGTGGCTAAACCGGGCAGAAACTTCATCAAAAAATTCGAAGCCACCCAGAAAACGAAGAGCGCCATCATTAGTTCTATGATTTTGTCCACTAAATCATTCATGGGCCATTATAACACTCTACAATGCAAGGCTCAGAATGTTACGTACCCCTGCTACCCGTGACTACCCCTTCTACCCGTGCTACCCCTGCGGGGCATGAATTTCAAAGTAGAGATATAACACGGGCACGAAACTTTCGGAAGAGTATCACGGGGGCATGAATTATAAGGAGTAGATACCACAGGGGCACAAAGTCTGCGGAAGAATATAATGCACCCCTGCGGGGCATGAGTTTTATGGTAGCGATATAACACGGGCATGAATTATAAGGTTGGAATTACCACACATAATCTCAGCTGAAGGATGTAGTTATTTTTTGATATAATCACACCACCTTAAAAATCTAAGAGTAATTTCTATGGAATTCTCATTAAGAGATTCATTCGAAAAAATTCTTACTGAATATAGTGTTGCTCAAAGCAAACCCCTAAAGGACCATCCCCTTGCAAGCTTTATAAGAAGTACCCTTCCCAAAAATTTAAAAGCATTTATCAATAATTCTGAAAGTTATTTATTTCATGGATCCCACGGTGTAGGTCAATGGGCTCGATGTCCTTGGGTGGCCATTTTCGATATCTTGATTACTGATTCAGCTCAATCGGGATATTTTCCCATGTATTTATTTCGAGGAGATATGAAGGGAGTCTATCTTTCCCTCAATCAAGGTGTAGCCGAGATAAAGGAAAAATATAAAGAAAACCCCAAAGATGTTTTAAAAATTAAAGCTTCAGATTTCAGAGCACAAATTGGGGGACTCCCCAAAAATTTTCCTCTCACAAAAATTGATTTAGTTCCAAAATCAGCTTCCGAACTTAGCTCCTTTTATGAAGCTGGAAATGTATTTGCAAAATATTATGAGATCACAGATTTACCTGAAGAGGAAGAACTCATTTCCGACTTTAAAGATATGATGGATCACTATCAGTTTTTAAGTGAAAACGAAAATGCTGTTGAATCACTACATATTGGTGAGCATGACGAAAACCTGGGTAAAACAGAAGAAGATCTAAGAAATTTTAGGCAACATTGGCGTGTGGAACGGAATAGAAAATTTGCTAAAGCAGCAAAACAAGTTCATGGGTATATTTGCCAAGGTTGTGGATTCGATTTTGAGAAAAAGTATGGGGAAATTGGAAAAAATTATATTGAAGCTCACCACCTGGTTCCAATCTCTTTATTTAAAGGGCAAGTTGTAAAGCTTGATCCAAAACTTGATTTTGCCGTTTTATGCTCTAATTGTCATAGAATGATACATAGAACCGAGAAACCTGACGACATTACGGGTTTTCGCAAATCCCTAAATGACCACAAAGAATAAGGAAATTGCCACTTCTCTAACTCCTAAAAAATTAATGATCGTGTTGGCGATACCCCTGCTACCCCTTCTACCCGTATAACGGGCATGCGTAGTCCCGTTCATAGGGAAAGGCTAATGTTGGGGAGATAACATGTCCCTTCTACCCGTGACTACCCCTTCGGGGCACAAAGTCTGCGGAAGAATATAATGCGGGCATGAAATTTAATGAATGGATATCACATACCCCAATTCGGGGTACGAAAATTTTGGAAGAATATCACGGGGGCACGATAGCTGTTGAAGAATATAACGCATGGTCTCACCTCATGTGCCTGAATGGGTTTGGGTGTTCAAGCTATTTTTTCTCATGCTCTTTAATCCAATCTTTGGCCATTTTCTCTGCTCTACTGACCTGGGTTAGATTTATTTCTCTTTTAATCATTTTCATATATCTATAACCACCGCCATATCCCTTTTTAGAAATAATGTAATACCACTTGTAGGCTTCGACATAGTTTTGCTCAACACCTAGTCCTTCGCGATACAACTTTCCAATTTTATACTGGGCGTCGTCATGCCCTTGTTCGGCCAAGGGTTTCCACGTGTCAAAAGCAACCTTGTAGTCTTTATTCTTGAATGCTTCCATCCCATCATTAAATTCATTCGCACAACCGACTACCGATGCAAGGAAGAGGAGCAAGGATATTTCAATTAATAGTTTCATTGCGTAAATAGTTTTTGTTTTTAAGGAATAAATTATGGCAGGTAAAAAGACGAGCATCAACCATAACTCATGTGGCTTAGAGGATATGGCATTGCACCTTTTGGTTTTATTTCAATTTTTTCACCTACATTCCCTCGCTAACGTCAATAATTCGTTAAAAGGTTTTTCAATAGCCACCGCCCTGCCAACAAAACCCCACATATTTAAATATTTTTTAAGGGTCCTTCAAATTCGGGTCGTTTTTTTGTCGCGACCAAACCAGTACAAAATAAGGGCTTAGTCGATTTGCGGTGATTTCGCAGGGTTTGGCACGCTTTATGCTCTTTAGTAGATTGAAAGAAATGTCGAAAAGTAATTTAGGAAACGATTTTAATTTTGAAAGGTATTCAATATGACATAGCAAGTCGCATCATTTTGTAAGGAGCACAAAATGAAAACTTCGATAAAATTTTTAGGATTTTTAAGCATCTATTTTCTTTCTGCGCACCTCGCATGGGGATACAACACCCTCATTACCGAGCCTGCGAAGGAAACACAGTTAGATTGGAACGTTGCAGCCAACGGATTCCTCTACGTCAGTTACGATCGGGACGGCAACCACCAGGCCGACTACATCGCCCTGCGATATATCATTACCTCCTATTACTCTCCACACACTTACAGCGAAGTTGCCGTTAACCACGCAAAGAATCTGGTTTTTCATGTTGACTACCCGACGGAACAAAACTATTACGTGGTCACTTCAAGACCGCTGTTTTACGCCCTCGATGTCAATGAAGATGGTGCATGGGACATCTTATACAAAGACGTTTTGCAGGACGGTGTGAATGGCAACGAAGAATTCTACGACAGCCCCTCTGGCATGTTTGCGAATGGGATTCCGAGCTCGAAGTAGCGCCGTAGATTGAATTTCGGCTTGTTCCGAAAAATGAAAAACAATAGTTAATAAATTTGCAAAAAGGGTCGAAAGGAAAGTATGCATTGAATTAACATTTTTCCAAGAGTCCGGGTATGGACCATTACAATAATCCTTCTCCCATAACGCCATCTGTCTTTTCACATTGCGATCCGCTGAAGAAATCCCTTGGCGACTTTGAAAAAGAATTAATAGAAGAAAACCAAAAAGTTGATAGGCAAATGCAGGAAGATAGGAAAAAGAAGCCCGACTCTCAAACAACCCCACACTACAAGCCAACCGCTTAAAATTAATTAATCGTGTTGTTATACCCCTGCTACTCGTTACTACCCCTTCTACCCCTTCTACCCCTTCTACCCGTGCCGGGCACGAAACTTTCGGAAGAGTATCACGGGGGCATGAATTATAAGGAGTAGATACCACAGGGGCACAAAGTCTGCGGAAGAATATAATGCACCCCTGCGGGGCATGAGTTTTATGGTAGCGATATAACACGGGCATGCTGGCACGTCCCGTTTATAGGGGAAGTCTAAGGAGTAATTATCACAAGGGCACACATGATCTTACCAACTGCTTTTAATTTAAAATACAATCCTATACAAAAAAGGTTGTTTCCGATCCAAAGCGGTCATTGATCCAAATCCTAACACAGCAAATGGGTCAGGTTTCGGGCGGGCAGGTCATTGGCTCATTGATTTATTAGTGAGGCGATGTCTTCCAGATAGCAGGGGTCAGCGTTTAAGAACATGGCAGCAACTTTGTACCGATCTGAGGAACCGGATTTAAGTTTACTGCGTATTACCTCGGCTGCAACCTCGTTTTCCCGAATTCCTCCGATCCCTGGAAACAGAACATAAATTTTTGTTCCAGGAGAAAAATCCTCATCGGAAAGAAAACTGATTCCTTCTGTGCTAATGTCGTAAACCTCGCCCAGCAGCAGTTGTTTTTCGCTGGCGGTAGAAATTTTCTGTTTCAATACCACCCGAGAATGCAATCGCTTTTCTTTGGCGTTTCCCATTTCATTCATAAGTTGACCGATTAGGAGTGAGGTGACTCAGAATTTTCTCTTATGCTAATATTTTTAAATTCATTTTATGATCCTGGTTTTTTGTGCAGAGAATCATCGGTAGTACCTATCATCTCCACCAGAATATTTTCTTTCCCGAAAGAAAGTATGACGGAAGGAGCTTTTTTCCGTAATACTGGTTTAATGTCCTTACCTTTGAGAATGGTGGGCAGGGAACGTTCTGTATGAATATCGATTGTCTTTAAGTCCATGTCGATATCGCCAAAAACAATGTTGGCAATTTCACTGATCAGGTCACCGATCTCGTCGCTACTGGTGTCCATTTCAACGCCTACAAATTTGGTGGATATCTTCCTGATTTGATCGTCGGTCAGCATGATCAGAAGAATAAAGCTCACATCACCAATAAAAGATACGATTCCCACCAAGTCGTTATTAAAATTTTTAACGACTTTTTCGAATTTGATCTCCTCTTGGCAGATACTTGTGAGTTTCCTTGAAACAGATATTTTCACCTGCTCAACGATTTTCGCTAGAATTTGCCCATCAAGTTTCACTAAAGTTTCTATTTTCTATAAATTATTTTTCCAAGATTAATATCAGCATGGATCCTTCCTAAGCCTTTTCGTCTTTCAGAAGCTGATCGCCATACTTTCTGACTTTGTGGAATAGTTCAACTCCTGTAAGAGAAGCACTTGTCAGATCTTTAGGAACCAGGTCTCTCACCGACACAATACCCATGATACGGCCATTCTCTTCAACCACCAGATGCTGCCGTTTCTGTTCCGATATCTTGATACAGGCATCCGATTTTGACATACCAATATCCACGGTATAAATAGGCGAAGACATCACGTCATCAGTACGTGTTGATTTCGGATCTTTTTTGCCAATGATTTTGCTGATGATATCTTCTCGAGTGATAATACCAATGTACTTGCCATCCTTTTCAATCAAGCAAGCAGTGGTTTTTTCGGAATTGAATTTATCTATGACGTCCTGAACCATAGAGTTCTCTGGAACGGTGTGAATGGTTCCGCTTAAAAATTTTCTAAGAGTATCCACGTACTTCCTTTTGAATTTAAAATTACGATATATTTGTTCATACCTTTACCTTCTATTTAAACGTTATTTTGCTACAGAGGCAAGTTCTTTAATTTTTTTTATTTCAATATCCCCTATTGTCATGATTCGCTACTAGATTCCATGTAAGTTCAATTAATATAATAGTTTATATCTAATCCGCCTGAATGGCATTCAAAAGGTCAGGGGTTCGATGAACCTTAATTCCATATTCAATTTAAATGGGTTAAATAGATAAGGTTGACCCTCATATTTTATAGGTGCTTAGGAGACCCTTCATTATTATTTTATTGCCATATATATAAAATAGGATTAAATTTTATATTTCCGAAATTCAAGACTTGTTGCCAAGGGCGTGTTCTAACCACAGGGCTCTAATAGGACTTCACGGATAAAATGGAAAAGTTAAATTTGGATGCATTGTTGAAATCTATAAATGAGGATTCTAGCGTAAATAGCTTGATCCAGTCCTCACCCATCTGCCACAAAATTTTTGATCCAGAATTAAATTTACAATTTATGAGTGATGTAGGCATTGCTACCCTTCGGGTAAAAAATGTCGAGGATTATTATGGACATCCTTTTCCCACTGACTCTGCTCCAAAAATAACTCGTGATATTTTTAATAGAGGCTTGCAAATTGCCGGTAAGGGTGGGGCAAATATAATTGAATATTATTTTGATATAGAGGGAAAGGTTGTTTGGTACAAAACTACGCTTAATCCATTCTTTGATGAAAATGAAACTCTCATATATATCAAAGCAGATTCTATGGATATCACCAGAGCGAAAGAGATCGAGGAATCAAATAAAACTTTACTTGAAACGACTCCCATTTGTCTCAAAGAAATAACTAAAAATGACGGCCCTGGATATACTTTGAGGTTCATGAGTTCTGCGGGTCAAGAACAGCTGGGTATAAAAGATTTAGAAAAACTTTACGGGGGTCCTTATCCTCCTGATTTCTACCCAGACGGGGCCAAGAAAGCTTTAATTGAGGGTATGGACCGCGTCATTAGTACAGGTGAGTCAACTCAGGTGGAATGTGAAGTTTTGGATACTCATGGAAATTCTGTTTGGTACCTTTCGACATTTTCAATTCATAAATTAAATGAAGCTGGAGAAATTGAATCTATCACAGGTTCATCGCAAAATATCACTCAACGAAAAAAAGCAGAAATACAATTAAATGAATATCAAGAACACCTTGAGGAGCTGGTTGAGAAACGAACTCAAGAATTGGAGGAGTCGCAAAGACATTTAATCCATTCTGAGAAACTTGCATCATTAGGAAAACTTACTGGCTCTATCTCTCATGAATTTAATAATCCGGTACAAGGTATAAGAAATGTTATAGAAAATTTGAGTAAGTTAGGTCTTTCCAAGAAGGATGCAAAGCTTACAGAATTAGGTATAAGAGAATGTGATCGCATGGCAAAGATGATTCAAGGCCTCAGGGATTTTTATAAGCCTACATCTGATAAATTTTCATCGATAGATATTAATCAATGCCTGGATGAAGTGCTTGTTCTGCAAAACAAATCTCTAGAAGAAAAACAAATTCAAGTTAATCAAAATTTTTCTGAAAATATTCCAAAAATTGAAATGGTGGAGGACCAGATCAAACAAGTCGTATTAAATTTAATTCAAAATGCGGCAGATTCTATATCTGGTAAGGGCCAAATTACCTTGACCACTGAAATGCAAGCTTCTCATGTAGATATAAAAATTCAGGATACAGGTCATGGCATTTCAGAAGAAGATCTAAAAAATCTCTTTGAACCTTTTTTTACCACTAAAAACGCAAATAAGGGTACAGGATTAGGTTTATCCATTAGTTATGGAATAATTCAGGATCACGGTGGAGATTTAGAAGTAAAAAGCAAATTAGGTGAAGGGGCGACTTTTACAATAAGCCTGCCTATTGAAAGCAAATAAACTCCTAATAATTTGAGCTGTTACTATGAAACAAAAAATTTTGTTGGTAGACGACGACGAACTCATTCTCATGACATTAGAGGATTATTTGAAAAAAGAAGGGTATGAAATTGAAACGTCAGAAAGTGGCGAGAACGCTATTAAAAAATTGGAAAAGGACTCCTCCTATGATCTGGTGATTACGGATTTGCGAATGTATGGAGAAACTGGGGTGGATGTGTTTAAAAAAACTAAAGAAACCAATGCAAATACTTCTGTGATGATTATTACCGGATTTGGTGCTGATTCAATTCTGTTTAAGGAGGCAATGGAACTCCAGCCTTGTGGTCATGCTTTTAAACCCTTCCCTCAAAAAGAACTTCTGGAAAAAGTAAAAATTTGTCTTGATGGAACAACTTAAAATCCTTAACTCTCGGGATCCTATTTCCCCTCCCATTGGCTTACACTTCCACCAGCCTCAAATTTAAGCCAATTTTTCCCACAAGCGAACCCCCCATAGCAATCAATGATCGGCTTGGCACATGATCCGGCCTCTATTTGGTAGGAATAACTTTAAAAAAAATAACCCAGCATTCCTCGACCTAAAGATATTCAATCATCAATTTTTTATAAAAAAAACTGCTTAAAAAATAGGCAGCAATATTCCATCGATGCCTTAATAAAAAGCAGTAATCCTTTTTAAATCACGGTAAATATTAAATAAACATTTTAAAAACAATCATTTAAATTTGCATAGAACTTTGGTTTCTTTTTTGCATAAAAGTTTAAATATAAAACATT
>CAZECX010000063.1:0-18590 GCA_964510965.1 uncultured Nitrospina sp.
ATCGCGAATCGGCAAATAAATATTTGCTTCGCCGCCGATAATTGGAAACGCTGGACTGACTCGAATTTTATAAAGCTTGTCTTTTGGGAGTCCCACCTTCTGGTAAATTGCATCAATTTCTTCACACTGCTTTTCCAGATCTTGATCTTTTGAATAAAGATTGAGGCTGAAGGTGACACTGTAACCGTTCGTGCGAAGCATTTTTTCCGCTACCTCTTTGCAGCGCTCATGATTTTTTTCCGAGATGTTCTCCAATGTCTGCCAGTTTAAAAGAATAGCGAAGACGACATTTTTATTTCTCGCGCCATTGGGTCCCGCCATTTCAAGCATTAAATCCAAAACTTTATTTGGCATCAGGCCATTGGTAAAGACGCTGAGATGGGAGTAAGGGAGTATGTCATCATAGGTGTTGCGAAAAATATCATTGAAACTAGGGTGCAAGGTTGGTTCGCCTCCCATGAAATTAATGATTGGCGTATTCTTAATTTTTGGAAGGAAATCTTTGAGAAAATAATCGTATTCCATGGACTTACCCGGCGTTTTTACCGTCTCTTCCATGTATTCGTCGGCAAAACAGTAATTGCAGGTTAGATTGCAATAACTATTCAATATTATATTCAAGGTTTTCCTCCCAGCAGCTTTTTTAGTGTCAAAATGCCCTTAACATCCCCATTTTTGGGGTAGTTTCTACATTAATTGGATAAGTATCTATGATACCACAGGGGCTTCTATTATTTTTCAGGGATCGAATTTTTTCTTCCGTCGCAATATTTGCGATGTGCCAGCCTGTACCACTAACCCCAACTCGCAAGGATGGGTGCGTACAACATTGATAAAGGCTTGAATGGCGTTATCTTTGGCATCGGTTTCATCTTCTGCTTCGCAAGCGAACTCCCACGTCGAGGCCAGGGTAGGGATTTTTTCTAATCCGTGCTCTTCCAGTCTACCCATGACCTCGGTCAGGGAGTCTTCGTTTATCCCTTTAAACTCTGCTGCAACTAGGACTTTATACTGCAAGGGTCTTCCTCCTCTATGAGGTTAAAAATAATCTAAAAGCCTAGTGTATAATAAGCCGTCCAGAACTTGTAATTTTTTAAACCGAGTCTGGATTTATATTTCCTGAGCAATAATGGGACAATCTTACAGGGAAAGCAATTCCTTGGTCTTTCTTTAAGAGCTTCGTACCAAATCTTTTCTTATGGGAACTCAAATTATCGAATTTTGCGGCAAGCAATTAGGAAAAGGACAACCCGCTTTTGTTGTTGCTGAGGTTGGATTCAACCACAACGGTGATGTTGAGCTGGCAAAAAAAATGATTGAATCCGCTGCGCAAAATGGGGCTGATGCGGTCAAGCTACAGACCTTTATTGCTAAAGAAATGATTTCAAACAGTTTGATTGCCGATGATCCTGATAATCCCGGTAACGAAATCCCATTCTATGAATTTTTCCAGCGATACGAACTTTCCCGATCCGATTATGAGATTCTTTTTGACTACGCTAAAAATTTAAACATCCCATTATTCTCAACACCTTTTGATGAAGCCTCATTAGATATGTTAGTGGAACTAGGAATGCCTGCCATTAAGATTGCCTCACCGGATCTCACCTATTTATCGTTTTTGGAGAAAGTGGCAAATACTAAACTCCCTGTTGTCCTTTCAACGGGAATGGGAAATGAAGAGGAAATTTCTCAGGCTCTTCAAATATTGCAACCACAATGCCCGGTGATTCTTCTACATTGCGTCTCTAATTATCCTTCTCAATACGAAGAGATGAATCTTAATTGCTTGGAAACCCTGCAGTCAAAATTCAATGTGCCGGTAGGTTTGTCCGATCATACTATGGATAATTTGTCTGCAGTGGTTGCAGCTTCAAAGGGAGCGGTGTTTATAGAAAAGCATTTCACAATAGATCGGAAATTGCCCGGAGTAGATCAATCAATATCCATGCAGCCGCAGGATTTGCAAAAACTTAAAGAAGAGTTGGTTCATGTGCAGCAGATTCTCGGAGATAATAAAAAACAAGCCCAGCCTTCGGAAATTCCCGTAAAGCAATCCGCTCGTCGAAGTCTGGTTGCCAGAATGGATATTTCTGCAGGGACAGTGATTACTCCTGAAATGATTGCCTGCAAACGCCCGGGGACGGGAATCCCGTCATCTGAATTAAATCTGGTACTGGGTAAACCCTGCAAAAACAATATTGAAGCTGAACAAGTTCTTACCTGGGATATGTTCTAACCCATTTTAGTGAAGGTCATTGCGTGTGGAGGCACTCCACCGACATAAGCCGGCAGCGATACTACCAAGGATGCAATGCGTCAGTGCTGAAATGGCCCCAGGTACTGTGGCCAATGCATAGTTTGAAAAATTACTTCTTGCAAGTTCAGTAGCCAAACCTGAATTTTGCATTCCCACCTCGATAGAAATAGTTTGCGCGTCTTTTTCTGCTAATTTTAGTGTGCGTGACAAAAAGTATCCTAATAGAAATCCAAAGAAATGTAACAGCAATACGGCGCCGATCAAAGGGGCGCCGATATCCAAAATCGCATCTTTTTTTGCTGCAAGAATAAAATCCACGATGAAAACGATGGAGAGTACGGCAAGAAAGGGTGTGTAAGCTTCCACATGTTTTACTAGACGATTAAAATAACGGTTTATTAAAACCCCCGCGACAATGGGTAAGATCACTACTTTTACTGTTTTGATTAATAATCCAAGAGTGTCGACTTCAAGAGTCATTCCGGTTAGTTCCAGTGAAAGAGACTCGACCCACAGGGTGGTTAGAAGCGGCGTGAAAATTACAGCAAGTAGAGTAGAGACGGTGGTCAGGCTTACGGAAAGAGCAATATGGGTTTTTGCAATAAAGCAAACTACATTCGAAGCCGTGCCTCCGGGACAGCAGGCAACAAGGACAAGGCCGATTACGAAATCTATGGGCAGGTGAAAAAGCCGGGCCAGTGCATATCCCAAAAAGGGCATGATGGTGTATTGCAGTCCGACTCCCAAAAAAATTGATTTTGGAATTTTAAGGACGCGGGAAAAATCTTCAAAGCTCAAAGTCAAACCCATGCTCAACATGATGATTGCGAGAAAATAGGGAATCCATGTTGGCTGAAACCAGGTAGCGGTCTCGGGTTTCCACAAAGCCAGCCCGGCACCGGTGAGAACCCAAAGAGGAAATAAGTTGGCAAGCGTTACAAAAAATTTTTGTGGGGAGCTCACAAAGGGGAGGGGTCAGGGTTTCTGTGCAATGATACTGGAGTAGGCCTCTCTTGCATCATCGAAATCCTGATATCTTAGAACCCGCATTCCTTTGAAGATATCTAGTAGCTCGTTGGTGTCCAGGGCCCATTTGGCATTGAAACTTCTGTATTTCAAGTAGTCGACATTATAAGTTTCGACTAAAACCATACCGCCCGGTTTGAGCGCATTATAAAATTTTTTATATAGTTCCCGATCCATAAAATAAGTACAAAGAATAAGGTCGTAACTATTGGCTTCCAGGTTGACGTTTTCAAGGTCAACGACTTTGGTCTGGATGGTTACATTATGTTTTCCGGCGAGGGTATGTGCTTTTTCCAATCCTTTTTCTGAAATATCGAGTCCGGTTACATCGAAACCCTGCGTGGCAAGATAGACTCCGTTTCTTCCTTCCCCCATCGCAACATCAAGAGCTTTGCCTTTTTTAAGGATATGTATGTTATCTACCAGGAATGGAATGGGCTTTTCTCCAAAGAGATACACCTCTGTGTCATATTTTTTATTCCAACGGTCTTTATCCTTGGGTTTGGCGTAGGAGGAAGATGCGGAATTAAAAACAAATAATCCCGCTATAAACAAAATTTTTAAAAATTGAATTTGGGATTTCATGGGATAGGCCTTTGGAATTAATACGTTATTTTACCGAATCGGATGCACGGGTTCAACCCGATTTCCCCGTTTACTTAAGTCTGGCAAGTAGGTAAAATTAAAAACGATCATTATAATGAACTGCAAACCCAATCATTCTTTATGGAGTGGTAAATGTTTCGTGAATCAAAATGGATCGCGGGAACCTTGATTTTCCTGCTGACGTTAATTTCATCTTCCAGTGCTTTTTCTTTAGACCAGAGAGCGCCGGTCGCAGAATCTGTTGACAAGCGTTTTGCAAAGCTTGGGGATGGCACTGTCCTCGATCGAAAGACCAATTTATTATGGATGGAAAAAGATTATTGGCAATTGGAATCCAAATGGGTCAACTGGTACACAGCAAAAGAGTATGCGCAAAAGATGAATCATAAAAATTATGCCGGATACCAGGATTGGAGAATGCCCACAGCAGAAGAAGCGACAACGTTATATGACCGCAGAAAGCGTAATACGGATAAAGATGGAGATAAAATATTTCTAGATAGCATGTTCCCCAAAGGAGCAGGTTGGGGAACCTGGACCAGTGATGAAAAAAGAAACAAAGCCATTGCTGTTTCCTTTAAAGACGAAGGTGGAAAAGCCTACCAAGACAAAATATCCGGTGTCGATGCATTCCTGAGGCTGGTTAGGAAGGCGACCCCTCAATAAATCAGTAATCCTGGTTTTCTGATTTCCGTGAGTTTAAATGCGAAAAACCATTTTTTGGATATGCCTTGTTGTCCTTATTTTGCAGTGGGATGACTTAGGCGCGTTCCATGATGATATTTATCAGCCACGCGTGCCCCCAGAACTTCTGGAAGAACTGCAGGACATGGATAATCCGTATCCTGCAACTCCTGAGAGAATCGAATTGGGAAAACAGATTTTCTATGGCAAGGGACTTTGTGTGACTTGTCACAGTAAGAATGGAAAGGGTGTGAAACTGCCAGGCCATTCTCCCAGAGATTTCACTGATAAAAAATGGCAGGAAATCAGAACCGATGGAGAAATAATGTGGGTGCTAAGAAATGGCAGCCCCGGAACAGGGATGCCTGTCCGATTAGGTAAGGGAATCAATGAAGAGGAAGGTTGGAGTGTTATCCATTTTATCCGAACTTTTGTGGATAAGGATTGATTGAAAGTCTAAATGAAAACAAAATAAATGAAATCCGAAACCTCTCATTTTGTAAAGAATCCCACCGTTCTTGGCGCTTTAATTTTTCTGGCGTTTATTGTTTTTAGTATGAGTGTCGAAGTCTGGGCGGGTTCGCCGATGAGTCGAAGACACCATTCACGTGCTTTTCAAGGTCACCATGGTCAGGGCTTCCTGGGGAAAGGAATATGTCCACAAATTAGAAAAACCGTCCCGGCGCCGACAAATATTATGAGCCAGCGGAATCCCCTTAAGAAAAGCCAAGAGATTATCGATGCAGGGGAATCGTTATTTCAGGTCGAAGCGCAACCGACAGCCTGCAAAATTTGTCATGGCGTTACGGGAAATGGATTTGGAATAATGGCGCAGGGTTTAAATCCTCCTCCCAGAAATTTTACCTGCCGTGCCACTATGGAGTCTATTTCAGACGGTCAATTATTCTGGATCATTCGTAACGGGTCCCCGGGCACAGGAATGCCCGCCTTCAAAAACCTGAAGGATCGAGAAATCTGGAAGATTGTTCATTATTTAAGAAAATTTTCTCAACCCAAACGCTAATGCCAAAGTGGATAGCAGTTTTAGGATTGACGGTTGGTTTAATTTCTAATTCAAGTCAGGCTTCTGGACAGGGATCTATTTTTCAAATTGCTCCAGTTTTTGAATCTGCAAATATTATCAAAGCCACTTCGGGAATCTGTCCTCAAAACAGAAAGACAAAGACAGCCCCTGGCAGATACCTTGAAAAAAATAATCCGCTGGCACCGACCAAAGATAATATTGAAAAAGGCAAGAACCTATTTGTAAAAGACGCAAGGCCAACAGCTTGCAAACTCTGTCATGGAAATCGGGGCAACGGAAACGGAAGTCTTGCAAGAGGGATGGAGCCACCCCCTCGAAATTTTACTTGTGGAAAAGTGATGGAAGGTTTGTCGGATGGGCAGCTATTCTGGATTATTCGAAATGGTTCTAAAGGCACAGCCATGCCGGCGCACAAATTTTCTTTAAGCAAAGAGAAGATTTGGCAACTCATTCTATATATACGAAGATTTTTAGAAAACTGATGGGAATATTGTGCTTTACTAATCAATCGTATAATTAAGTGGAAATTAAACCCGGAGTATAAATATGTTTCGACGGTTGAAAACTTTTTCATTTTTTTCTTTTTTAGCCTTGAGTTTGCTTTTGCCTTCATCGCTTTGGGCGGGGAGCGATGGTTATGCTGAAAAAATCATCAACAGCCAGTGCAAGGGTTGTCACCGCTTTGAAGGTAAACCAAAATCAAAATTTGAACTCAAAGCTCCTGACCTGATGTGGGGTGGAGTGAAATACCAAAAGCCATGGTTGATTCGGCGATTGTTGGGGCAGGAGGAGAATCTTTATCCCAACGGTTACCGTTGGGATAAGTTGCGTCTATCATTGAAACACATGATTTTGACTCATGAAGAAGCCAAAATAGTTGCAGACTATATGGAAAAAAAATTACTGGATTCTCGTGTCAAAAAAAGTTTTGTCGATATGTCGACCTTTTCTGAAATGGAAGCGGCATTGGGAGCCGAACTGTTCAAGGAATACTCCTGCCTGGGTTGCCACCAGATTAAGGACGATGAAGGAAAGTTGGTCGGCGGCCCCATAAGCACAACCCTGTTTGATGCAGGTAACCGCTACACTCTCAACTGGTGGAGTCGGTTTGCAGAAAACCCGCAGGACTTTACCCCGCACAGTGGAGAATATCTTGCCGATATCAGCATGAGAAAAGCGCGGCATATAATCGGATATGTTATGACTCTGGGCGTAAAGGATTTCAAATTTTATGAGCCCTGGAAATCGAAAGAATTCAAAAATGCAGATCGAGATCGGGGAGCCCAAGTTTACAAAGAGTATTGTGTGCAATGTCATGGAAAAAAAGGAGGAGGGGATGGTCCGGGAGCAAAAGGGCTCGACCCGAAACCCGCTGTTCATGCACAGTTGCCTTTGAGCGATTACCCAGACGACTACCTTTATAACCTTATTTTTTATGGAGGAAAAAGTGTCGGGAAATCACCGAATATGCCAGACTGGGGACTGACCCTGTCTAGACAAAATCTGGCTGATGTCATTGCCTACCTTCGTTCTACCTTTAAGGGAGAATAAGTTTTGACTGAACCCGGCGTTTCTTGAAAGAAGCGTTGGGCCATCCTTTTTCTGATTTTAATCCTTTCCCATTTAATAGAAATCTATATTAAGCCTGTGTATTCATGTAGATAACCTAATGTAAGCCTGATCTGGAAAATTAAAAATATCCATTAATGAAGAAATATTTATTTGTCTATTTGTGGCAGAAAAATACATCTGGACTATATTTACCTGTATTGCGAGACAAAATAAAAATTTTGTCCGCTTAGAGCCTATAAAATTTTTTATATTGCCTAAGGAGGTTCCCATGTCATTTATAGAAGATGCTTCCAGCACAAAAGGAAAAATTTTAGTCATTGATGATGAACCCGATGTTCGGGAAGTCTTAAAAATTCATCTCGAATCAGCAAATTTTAATGTTATTGAAGCTGAAAATGGGGAGGAGGGGATAACACTTATGAAGGCTGGTTCAAACCTGCTTCAGGTAGGGCTCATCATCTGTGATATTCGTATGCCAAAGGTGAATGGGGTAGAGGCTATTGATTATCTCAAAGAGAATGCGCCATCCATTCCTATAATGGTTGTAACAGGTTATCCCGATTCAGAGTTGGCAGTGTCTTTGCTGAAAAAAGGTGTAAAAGATTATTTGGTCAAGCCTGTGGAAAAAGAAAAACTTCTTGCAAAGGTTAAAGAGATATTGTCATCAGAACAAAAGTTTGATTACGTTTAGAAAATGTTCTCATTAAAAATATAAATCAGTACGATTTATCCTGATTTTTGCCGCCAAAGCGGGAAGAGCAATGAGAGCATATGAATCAAAAAAAGTAAGGACTGGATTAAGAAAAAAACTTGTCTGGACCATGTTGGGTGTTGGGGCGTTACCCTTGATTCTGGCTATGATCCTATCCTATTTTCAAGGAACTAAATCCCTCCAAGGAGTGATCGGAGCCAGTTTCAAGGCGTTAGCGTATGAAACCTCTACCAAGATTGATTTGCTGATTCAGGGCGAAATCATAGCTCATGACCGTCTTTCCTCCGATAAAGTGATTCAGGATGCTATTCTGAAATCACACGAGAAGTTGCGCTTTTTGGACTCCCTTCAAAGAGAGCAGGTGCTCGTACAGGAAAAATCGGATTGGGAAAATCAGAATTTAAAAACAAAACCCCTCCATTACGAAGATTCAAGTAAAGTCCTTAAAAATTTTCTTAAAAGAAAAACCCCTTCTGCATTGGCAACACGCGCCTTGTTCGTTACAGATTCCTTTGGAGTTTTGCAGGGAAGTATCAATGACTTTCCGGAATTTATAACCAGAGATAATCCCGCCACAGAAAAAATACTCAATGGGGAAAAGAAAACGGTATTCATTGGCTCGGTTTATAGTCATCCGAAATCAGAAACGCCCCTTGTTCAATTTGCCTTTCCGGTAAAAGGGAAAAGAGGAAAGTCCATTGGTGTGCTTCACCATATTTATGATGCCAGGGAATTATTTTCGGGGTCTATTGAACCCATAACTTTTGGGGATACAGGGCATGTCATGCTGATTGACTCAAAGGGAGTGGTAATTGATTGCCCTATTTTGCCTACGGGATTCCAACTGGCCGATCCTTTTTTGGTGCGAAGTGTTACACAGCCAGATCCGAATTGGGTAAAAATTAAAGGGGATGGGCATGGAGGGGAAGAACTTTCGATCATTGGTTTTTCTCCACTGACTTCGACGCGGAAATTTACCACTCCATCAACAGGGAGCGACTGGTATACCTTTGCATGGCAGTCTTCGGATGAATTATTTGCACCCATGAATAAACTTTTCCTCTGGATATCCATGGCAGCCGTGGTATCGGTTTTGTTAATTGGGGCTATGGGTTCCCTGGCGGCTAAAAAGATAGTTCAACCCATTCGGCGGCTCCAGAATGCGGCTGCTAGAATTGGAAAGGGAGAGAAGGTGGGGTCTCTTGAAATTAAAACGGGAGATGAAATAGAAGCGCTCGCAGATGAAGTCAATTCGATGAATGATTTGTTGCAGAAATCTTTTTCCGGACTGGAAAACCAGGTTTTGAAAAAAACCAAGGAGTTCCGTTACTTAAAAGAATATACCGATAGCATATTGATGAGTGTCCCTGATGCTGTGGCTATTTTTGATCCCGAATTAAATATCGAATACAGTAATGTTGCATTTGAAAAAATTATTAAAAAAGATGTTGAGTCTTTGCAAGGGGAATCCCTTCTTAGTTTAGGGCTTGACCCAATTGAACCCTGGCAAACACTTTACAATGCGTTGAAAAATGATTTCGAAAATGTGCAGTCCAATTCTGCTCAAGATCTAGAGGGTCGATCTATCGAGTGCTACACCGCCAAAGATCCTCTCGCGCCAAAAGAGTCGCCTTCTTTGCAAAGCATGCAGCGAACTATAAAATTAGAGGATAAGATTTTTGCATACAAGACCTTTGATTTATTTGTTCAAGAAAAAAAAGAGAAACACATTGGCTTGCTATTAAGGGATGTCACTGAAGAAGTTGATATGCAAGATCAGCTGGCTCTGGCGGAAAAGTTGTCGGGATTGGGAACATTAACTGCTGGCATAGCACATGAATTGAACAATCCACTAGTTTCAATTATGGGATTTACCGAAGTAATATTGGATGAGAAGGATCCTGAAAAAATTAAGAAATATGCAAAAAAAGTTTTTGATCGGTCCAAACATATGGCATCAGTTATCCTCAATATGTCCGGTTATGTCAGGGCTCCTTCTTCAGCCGACAAAAAGGAGGTGAATATCAATGAGCGTATTGATGCAGCAATTGAAATTGCTATCCTTGCCACATACAATAATGATATCCAGCTTGAAAAAAACTTTGTATCCCTCCCACCTATATTGGCAAAGACAGAAGAGATCCAGCAGATATTTTTAAATTTGTTGACCAATTCTGTTCAGGCAATGGAGGGTAAAGGAAAATTGACCATTTCTACCCAGTCTCAGAATGGAAATGTAGTAGTAAAAATCAGGGATACCGGCCCCGGAATTCCTCACAAATATCTCTCCAAAATTTATGACCCCTTTTTTACCACCAAAGAACAAGGGAAAGGCACAGGTTTAGGATTGAATATTGTGCACCAATTAGTGGTAAAATACGGCGGGCACATTGATGTGTCTTCCAGCATGGGAAAGGGAACTACTTTTTCAATCATGTTTCCTACGCACCATGTCTGAATAATTGTTAATTTAAAAAAGCCTTTTCTTTTTTTTAGTTCGGGGTTGATTTTCAGGGCATGAAAAAAAGCATAATTTTTCTTTCTATTGCAGTTTTATTTATTTGGGCCCCACAGACATTTGCTGATAAGCCGGATAAGGCTCAATGTCCTCAAAAAAGAACCACTCCTGAGGCACCCGCTAAATATTCTGAGTTGACCAACCCTCTCGAAGCAACGGCCAAACGGTTAAAAAAAGGCGAGGTTCTTTATATGGATAAAGCACAGCCCATGCAATGTTTGCATTGCCATGGAGCAAGAGGTGATGGAACGGGAGAGTTAGGGTTGCAGGCCAACCCACCGGCAAGAAATTTTACTTGTGCGGAAACAATGAATAACCTGTCAGATGGTCAGATGTTTTGGGCCATCAAGAGTGGAGTTGAAGGTACAGCAATGCCGGCATACTCAGATCTTGCCGACTGGCAGATATGGGTATTGATTCATTATGTCAGGCAGTTTGGAAAATAAATATTGAACTAACGGATGGTGAGCTTTTTATATTTTGAACGGCGGTTTTCCTCTTTCCCCCCCAATTCCTGTTTTCTTTTTTCCTGATACTCCTCGAAATTACCTTCGAACCAGCGCACTTTACTGTCTCCTTCAAACACCAGTAAATGGGTGCATATTCGATCAAGAAAAAAACGGTCATGGCTGATTACAAGAGCACAACCATTGAAATCGAGGATGGCATTTTCAAGGTTACGTAAGGTGGTTACATCAAGGTCATTGGTGGGCTCATCTAATAAGAGTACATTTCCCCCGCGTCGTAACAACTTGGCGAGGTGAACGCGATTACGTTCACCCCCGGAAAGTTCTCCCACTTTTTTTTGTTGATCGGGTCCTTTAAAATTGAAACGGCCCACGTAAGCGCGCGAGTTGATGGTCTTTCCAGCAACTTCAATATGCTCGGTTCCCCCAGTAATTTCTTCAAACACGGTATTATCTGCACCCAAGTCGTGTCGATGTTGATCAACATAAGATAGTTGCACGGTAGAGCCCAGTTTTAGAGTTCCTGAATCCGGTTGTTCTTCGTCTGCGATCATTTTGAAGAGAGTTGTTTTTCCTGCCCCATTAGGACCGATTAAACCCACTACCGCACCTCGCGGAACCGAAAAGGTAAGGTCTGTAAAAACAGGTTCGTCGCCATAGCTTTTTGCTAATGATTCTACTTCAATGACTTGTTCTCCAAGTTGTGGGCCGGGCGCAATTTGTATCTCCAGCGTATTGTCTTCCATATCCACTTTTCGGGACGAAAGCTTTTCATATTCGTTGATTCGTCCTTTATTATGTTTGCGACGTGCACCAGGAGTTTCCCGCAACCATTGAAGTTCTTTGTCGAGGCGTTTTTGCAAGGTGGAGGCACTCTTCTCGCGTCGACGCAAAATTTCTGTTTTTTGTTCCAGCCAGGAAGAGTAATTTCCTTCGAAAGGTTTTCCTTTTCCGCTTTCAAGTTCGAGAATCCATTTGGTAATGTTATCGAGAAAATACCGGTCATGAGTTGAAACGATAACGTTGCCAGGATAGTTGGACAGAGCATCCTCCAGCCATTGCACAGTTTCGGCATCGAGATGATTAGTGGGTTCATCTAGAAGGATCATATCGGGTTTTTGCAACAGTAGTTTGCATAAAGCCACCCGACGGGCTTCTCCTCCTGAAAGAGTTCCTGCTTTTTGGTCGTCAGCAGGTAGAACCAGGGCATCCATAGCGACTTCTACCTGACGGTCAAGTTCCCAGCCATCGACGGCATCGATTTGATCTTGCAGCCGCCCCATTTTTTCCATGGCCTTTTCCATTTCATCATCGGACATGGGTTCGGCCATTTTAGCGCTGACTTCATTAAACTCTTCGATCATTTTTTTAATATCGCCAAAAGCCTGTTCCACGTTTTCGCGCACCGTTTGGTCGTCATCCAACACAGGTTCTTGGGGAAGAAAACCAATTGTAGAACCTTTTAAGGGAGCCGCCTGACCTTCGAACTCTTTATCTTCGCCTGCCATAATTTTAAGAAGGGTAGATTTTCCTGAGCCGTTCTCACCGACGATGCCAATTTTTGCTCCATGATAAAAACTGAGGTTGATTCCATCCAGAACTTCATTCCGACCATACCTCTTAATGAGGCCCTGCATGGTAAAGATATATTCTCCCGACATAATTCCTCGTAGTTAAATTTCCAATTAAGGCTTTGTTGAATCAACGCGGTATTTTTAAATCGTCCGCAAAACACTTTTATATCAAATTTTGTAATAAAAAGGGGAGGCCTTTTTTTAAAGGGAGAGAGATTTTTGTAGTAGAACAAAATCAAACTGATTATTTAAAATAATTTGGAATCCCAATTTTTCTGCAATCCACTGAAATGGATTGGTTGAATAAAAAGCGATGTGAGTAGGGTCGCGCTTGTAATACCATTCCGAAAAACTTCTCCCACAGGGTTTTCCATTTTCTAATGGGTAGAAGCGGGTCATCACTGCCAGAAATCCAGCGGGAGCGACACAGTTTGCGGCCTGTTGAATGTCTTGCATTGGATTTTTAAAATGCTCAAAGGTTTCCGTAGAGATAACCAAATCGTAAGTTTTGTTTTTCGGGAAATTGGGAAAAAAATTGAGATCGTAAACCTCAGTTTCTATCCCTTCTCTTTCCAGCAAGGTTTTTAATACCGGTTCATATCCACAACCAAAGTCCAAGGCTGTTTTTAATGGCGGGCAGTATTTATTAATAAGGATAACTTTTTCCATGAACATCGTGACATAGCCTTCATTGTTGATGCTATTTTCATGTTCTCGATACCGTGCCAATTCAGATTCGGCTGGAATATGGAATTTGGGAGGGACAAATATCAATTTGCAAAGGTCACAAAGTTGGTATTCCCGGTTTTCCCCCGCAGTAAAAAATCGCGCTGCGGTGCTGCAGAGTGGACAATTCATAGTTCAGAGTTAATTGAGGAAGCGGCAAGCCGCCACTGATTTTCCTTGATTCTTAAGGCTTGCTCTATATAATCACAAAATCTGGTTTTCTCTAAGCACATAAAAAATCTAATTAAAATTTGTTCATTGAGGTATCCGAAAAATGGTTGCATTTGTAAATGGTAATGGATTGCGTTCCGGTTACGTGATCAAGTTAAAAGGAGTTTTATATCGAGTGATGACAGCTGAGCATCGCACGCCGGGAAAAGGCAAGGCGTTCATGCAGGCCAAGTTGCGCAATCTAAAGGATGGAACGCAGACCGAAATAAAATTTCGAGCGGATGAATCAGTCGAACGTGCAGAAATGGAACAAGTTGATATGGAATATCTTTATGAGGATCCCTCTGGATATTGCTTTATGAATTGTGAAACTTATGAGCAAATTTTTCTTGATGAAAAAATTATTGGAGATGGAAAAAAGTTTATGTTGCCCAATACCCGTATCATCGTAGAGTTTTGCGATGATGCCGCGATCGGTGTGTCCTTTCCTGAAATGGTTGAGCTGAAGGTAACGGATACGGAGCCTGGGTTGAAGGGTGCGACCGCATCCGGATCGGGGAAACCAGCTACTTTGGAAACCGGGTTGGTCGTAACCGTGCCTCAGTTCATCAAGATAGGCGAGTCGGTGAGAGTTTCAACTACTTCGGGGGAATATCTGGAGCGGGTGAAATCCTGATACAGTTGGCATAATTATTTGTACCCTTCCACTACCCCCGCAGCGGTTAATTTGCTTCCCTATTATTATTTGACTTACCCCCTGTATTTAATTAAAGTAAGTTGTTGAATTATTTAAATAAAATTTGCTTTATTACCGCCTCCATTAAATCCAGCCCTCTCGCAAAGAGATTCTTAGTATGATTTCTGACCAACCATTAGGTGTTGTTGAACTGGTAATGCAGTCTAGCATGATGGCAAAGGGTGTTTTACTTACCCTTTTTATTTTTTCCATTACGTCTTGGGCCATCATGTTGAATAAGTATTTTGTATACCGCTCCGCGAAAAATGAAGATAGCAAATTCCTGGAAGTATTTTCAAAAAACGAAAACCTCACCCAGATATATAACTTTGCAAAAGAGTTGCAACTGAGCCCACTTGCGCGATTATTTTTAACAGGTTATCGCGAATTATATTTGTTTCAGGAAATGGCTAAAGATGAGAGAAAAAAGCGCGGTGAGTTGCCATTGCCGTCTGGAGAGAAGTTGACGGAAAGAGATATAAAGGGAATCAGCCTTGCTCTAAATAAATCTATCAACAGAGAGGTGGAACGATTTTCCAAGCGATTGGAATTTTTGGCGACTACAGGTAGCACGACACCTTTTATCGGATTGTTTGGTACGGTGTGGGGCATAATGCATTCTTTTCGATCGATTGGGGTTCAAGGTACGGCAAGTATAGGTGGTGTGGCACCCGGCATAGCGGAAGCACTAATCGCTACTGCAGCAGGACTTGTGGCGGCTATTCCCGCGGTTATCTTTTTCAATTATCTCAACAATAAAGTTTTCGTGCTGACATCCAATATGGATGATTTTTGTCAGGACTTTATCTATTTAGCTGAAAAGAATTTTACTCAATCTCAGCAAAAAGAGAGCTCCCTTGACCTTTCCTAAAAAGAAGGGAAAAATTAAACGGAACAAATCCTGAAAAGATAATGTTAAAACGACGACGACCCTTTCTAGCTGAAATCAATGTAACTCCATTTGTTGACGTTATGTTGGTGTTGCTCGTGATTTTTATGATTACAGCTCCTCTAATGCAGCATGGCATGGATGTCCAGTTGCCCAAAGAGTCCATTGCACCCATACCCATTAAAGAAATTCCCACTGTGACTTTAAAGAGCAATAAAAAAATATTCTGGAAGCAGGAAGAACTGGCAAACCTGATGGCTTTGACCAGGAAGGTTGATCAGTATGTTGAGGAAGAAAAGGATGCCAGCATTTATTTGCGGGCAGATAAAATGCTTGATTATGGATTTGTAATGCATGTCATGGCAACGGTTAAAGGGGCAGGGGTCGAAAATATTGGAATGGTGACCGAGCCATAATACTCATGAGAGCCCAGTTTCCTCAGTCTATAGATTTCAATCAAATGCTCGTTTTCTCTGTTTTCGCGCATCTGTTCGTTCTCACCATTGTCTTGTTTCTTCCCAAGCCTTCAATTGCAGTCAAATCGGTGGTCCCGGCGTTCATGGTGAACCTGGTGGAAATTTCTTCAGGCAACAAGGCGGCGGTTCAGAAAAAACCTGCCCGGAAGAGGAAAGCCCCCATCAAAAAAACCCAACCGAAAGTAAAAAAAACAGCTCCCGCGAAAAAGGTGATTAAAAAAAAATCGCCGCCTAAACCAAACAAAATTTTAACCGCGCTCAAACAACTCGATAAAAAAGCGGCTTCTGTTGCTCCTCTTCCAGCAAAAAAAATGTTCGAAGAGTTAGATCAACTGGCGTTATTGGAACGTTCCAAAAAACCAATTGCAAAGCCCAAAAATAAAAAGCCTGTTTTGGAGGAAACCTTTCGTGAATTGGAGAAGCTGAAAGATAAAAAGATAGATTTAAAAAAAGAAATAGGCCCAAAACCTGTGGCTGAGAGTCTGCTCGAAGATTTTGAAGATTTAAAAATGGAAGAAGTGATCGAGCAAAAAGAACTTCAGGAACAACCTGACGCAAATAAGGAGAAGAGCGATAAGGAGAAAGTCGCGGAACCTGTTGTTGAAAAAAGAAATCTATTAGAGGAACTTGAAAAACTAGCCAAGCTGGAATCTACGATAAAAAATGAAGAAAAGGAGCAAGTTGAAGGCGTTGTCGTTGAAGAGGAAAAAAGCAAGGCTTATGATTCAGTCCTGGAAAAGTTTGAATCCCTCACTGTCGAGTCTTCGAGGGTAAAAGTTGAAGTTGCGGGAACAAAGTTCGAGGAATTGGAGTTTCAGAGCAGGCTGCGAGCGCTTCCTGATTCGCCGGAAAAAGCTAGACCAAACAGTGTTGACGAGTCTTATGTTTTTACTGATCGGGAAGGCACTCCTGGTGCAGATATACAATCTCTCTATGCCGGTCTGATTCAGGAAAAAATTTACAAAAACTGGCGAGACCCTCTGGCTGAACGGCATAGTAAAGAAGCCATCATTTCCTTCCATATTTTTCCTCAAGGAAAAATAGATAAACCATTTATAAAGCAAAGCTCTGGAGTGGAAGCGTTGGATACGCTTGCCGTGCGTGCAGTTTTAGACTCGGTACCGTTTCCCCATTTCCCGAAAGAGTTAAAGATGTCCAACCTTTTTCTAAGTATTTATTTTAAATATGTTCCTAAAGACGACTAAAACAGGATATTTGTTTTTCTGGGTTTTTATAGCCCTTGTTTTTTTTGTTTCCACAAAAGTGGAGGCTGAACCTCGAGTCCGGTTAGACCTGGAAAAAGAAACTCAGAAAAAAGTTTCTCTGGCGATCACCGACTTTGTGTTTAAGGGGGGCGGGTCTGATATTAGAGGAATGGGAATAGAAGCGAAAAGTATTCTGGAAAAAGATTTGCTCCTTTCAGAATTATTTTCTCCTTTAAGGAAGCCCGTTTTTGAGGAGCTGGAAAGAATGGAGCGGTCTAGCTCTGATATAGATTATAGAAGTTGGCGGCAGGTTGGGGCCCAATGGGTAATTAAAACCGAATATGCAATGATTTCGAAAGGCAGAGGTCAGGTTTTTACTTTTCGTCTTTACGATGTAGTAAATAAAAGATTCATGTTAGGGAAACGTTATAAGGCTTCTCCACAACTGCTGCGAAAGGTGGTGCACCGTTTTGCCGATGAGGTGGTATCGCAATTGACAGGTAAACGTGGCATTGCCGAAACACAGATAACTTTTTTGGGGCAGGAAAATGGCAGTAAGGAAGTTTATCTGGTGGATTTTGATGGTTACAATTTACGAAAATTGACCCGGGACAATACGGTAAATTTAAGCCCGGCATGGTCACCCGATGGGAAGTGGATAGTCTATACCTCTTATGCAGCCCATAATCCTGATTTGATTATGATAGATACTGCTGGCGAAAAACGTCAAACCCTGCACCGTTTGCCAGGTTTAAATGCCGCTCCGGCATGGTCACCAGATATGCAAAAGATTGCTATGGTTTTAAGTAGAGATCAAAACTCCGAGATTTATCTTCTAAAGAAAAATAGAAACCTGAAACGATTGACAAGGCATTTTAATATTGATACCTCGCCCACATGGTCTCCCGATGGCAAAAAAATTGCGTTCACTTCGGATCGATCAGGAACAGGTGCACCGCAAATTTATATTATGGACGCCGTAAGAGGGGATAGTGGAAAAGTGACTCGTATCTCTTTTGGTTCTTCTTATAATGACAATCCATCCTGGTCTCCCAATGGCGATAAAATCGCTTACACATCCCGTCAGGGGAAAAAATTTCAAATCAGCGTTTATGATTTAAACACCCACAAAAGCCAGGTTATTACTAAGGGACTAGGAAGTGCAGAGCAACCCAGTTGGTCTCCCGATGGTCGATTTATCGTATTTCGCAAACGAATCAACAACCGCTTCAATATTTTCATCCAACGTCTTGGGGCCGATGGAGTTCGGCAATTAACCTTCTCTGGAAAAAGTCATAGTCCCTCTTGGTCTCCATATATCAATCACTAACCTGTAAAAGTTTGAAAAAAACGTTGTCAGATGAGAAAGTTTCCGTTACCATTTTAATATACCCTTTAAAATGATTATGGGCTTTAAAATCAAAACCTTTAGAAAACCGGAAGTTATGGAATATTGACGAAATATCTATAATATTTGTTGTAATTTAAACATAATTATATGATAATATCTCTATTCCAAGCTTTAATAACATTAATGAATTCTGTGGTTTAATTCCTTCTTAAGCAGTTTTATTGTTAGAGGAATTTAATATAGTTAAATACGGTTCAATTTTAGACTTAATCGGGGACAACTCTAGGCGAGGTTAATTTATGATCACATTAAATTGGAAAATGGTAGTACCGGCAGTTTTAATTATGTTCTTATCCACCGCATGTTCGAAAAAACTCATGCCCCCTGAAATCGGTGCGGATAGTGGAGGAGTAGAAAGCTCAGACTTCACGGCCTCAAACACAACTGCGCCTGAAGAAGGATCATTTGGTGGATCTGGGGGTCCTGGCGATTCTGGCTTTTTTAGTGAAGAGCCGATTCTAGAAAATTTTAGTAACGATGGCAGTTCGGGAACAGGCGATGGCTCGGGTGGC
>CAZECX010000063.1:18600-18980 GCA_964510965.1 uncultured Nitrospina sp.
CGACTCGTTTGCTTCTGCTTCAGGCCCAGATGGATCAGGTGGTTCATCAGGGGACGGTTTCGGTTCTGGGGACCGGGCTGATATTGGTAATGGTTCTACGGGAGCTTTTGAATCCAATCCCTTTGCTGGAAGTGGTTCAGGAAACGGGTCAGGTAGCGGAACGGGTTCAGGCAGTGGAATGGGCTCAGGCAGTGGAAGTGAGGAGGCTCGTTTGCAGTCTTTTAAAGAAACCTCAGATCTTAAAGATATCCATTTCAACTTTGATCAATACGATCTGGATAGCAACTCTAAAAAAGTACTTCAGCAAAATGCATCCTATCTGAAGGAAAATCCTGGAATGAAAGTAGAAATCCAGGGGCATTGTGACGAGAGGGGTACCA